>CANGEH010000199.1 GCA_947452665.1 Caulobacteraceae bacterium | reverse complement strand
GAGACGCTTGCGCTTACGCCCGAACAGGCCAGTCGCAAGCCAGATCCTGAGCGCTTGGCCCGCGAAGGTGCCCGGGTCTTGAGGCTGGCGCTCGAAGCCGGCTAGAGTCCAATCTGATAAGGGGCCAGAGCCCGCGTCTGTCCATATCGGCTCAGGCGCGGGTTTTTTGTCGTCACAACCTCGGTCGCAACTTGGATGCGTGTGTCCAGGCCGCAACCCTAAGCCAAGAAAATGGCCGCGCCCGGATCGCTTGATCCAGACGCGGCTTAAGTTTTGCCCTTGGAGGGTGGTTGTTAGAACTTCTTGGTCAGACCAATCTTATAGGTCCGGCCCAGCGCATTCCCCGTAAACGGGTCATAGCTGAGGTCCAGACGGGCAAAGGACGGATCCTTGTCGAAAATGTTTCCGACCGTGGCGGTTAAGGTCGCATCCCAGGGCAGGAAGACCCGGTAGTTCAGGTCTTGAATGATCTGGGCATCGATGGTCTTGCCCCTAGCGACCGTAACGGGGTTAGCGGCCGTGTCGCGATAGGCACCCGCTGTGAAAGGTGCAGTCCTTTGATCCTCATACTTGTCGATATAACGCACGACCCAACGCAGATTGTGTGGTCCGACTGAGTATTCGATATGGCCTTCGCCCTTCCATTTTGGAATGGGGACGATGGTGGTCTGATAGTTCAAATAACCCACCCCATCAAAGGCTGCGGCAACGTTAACGCCTTGAGCATAGGTGGCAGCGACCTTGTATTCCTGGGTAATGGTCGCGCTACCACCGACCGTGATGTCGCCGCCCATTAGGACGCTGTCCCATTTGTAATCGCCCTGAATATCAAAGCCCGAGGTCTTAACCTGCGAGCCATTGATGAAATAAGTCTGCAAGCGGCTGATATTGGCCAAAGAACAGGCGCCGTTAAAGGTAAACCGCGCGGCCAAGGGACTGTCGCAATTGGCCGGTTGTCCTGTTGGGAAGACGGCCGCGACGAGACCGGCTACAGGCTCTGAGACGATGGGATTGTCAAAGTCAAAGGCCCACCAATCGATCGTGGCCCTCAGGCCCGCAACCTTGAAAATCGCCCCGACATTATAGGTCTTGGCCTTTTCAGGCTGTAGGTTTGGATTGCCACCAATATCCACGGCCCGGAAGGTGCCGCTGATGGATTGCAAGGAGGTGACATTATTGGGTGCCAATTGCGAATCTGGCGGGCCGCGGAAGGTGCTGCCGGCCGAGGCGCGCAGGGCGAGCCATTCGGTGGCCTGCCAACGAATGGCCGCCTTGGGATTAAAGGTCGAGCCGACCTCAGAGCCGTAATCCTCATAACGGGCAGCCAGTTGGGCCTGAACCGTCGTCGTGATGGGGATGTTTAGCTCGCCAAAGGCGGCATAGACGTCGCTTTGAATCTGCTGTGGTGTAGCAACCCCGAGGAAGACATAGGGTCCGGTCTTATTGGTGCAGGTCACGACGCCAAAGTCTGGCGTATTGGGGCAGGGGGTAACCAGGGTATTGCCCAGGCTGCTGAAATCAGACTTGAAATAATTGCGCCGATACTGGGCACCGGCAGCCCAGGCGACCTTACCGCCGGGTAGGCTGATACCGGTCTTGCCGTTCAAGACCGCATCGACCACGAACAGGCTTGCGGTCTGTTCGGTCGAGGATTCTTTAAAGAACCATTTCGCCAATTCAGCGGAATTGGCGACGGCCGAATTATAGTTCGGATTGGCCGCCCCGGTAATGGCGTTTGCCGGGATGGCATTGGAGAAGGGGTTGTACCAAAGACAGCCATTGGCACCCGGCGTATTGGTCTTACAATTTTCGCCGCCAAGACCGCGCAGGGCCAGTTCCAGCCGGTTGGTCATGGAATCATAACCGCTTCGATAGCCGGTTTCGGTCGAATAGGTCAGGGCTGTATCCCAACCAATCCCGTTGGCAAACTCACCGGTTAGGTCGCCCGAGACCCGATAGGCCTCAAACTCGCGTGTACCGACCGATGCGCCATTGCCAAACATTGGATTGCCGCCCGTCCCAAACGGCCGGAAGGTTGGCGAAACCAGAAGCACGCCGCCGGCAGGTATAGGGTTACTCTGGGAGGTGAAATAGGCCGCCAAGCCTGGATTAGAGGCTGGAACATACCACCGGCCTGCGAGGGCTGGGGCCGGTTCGGCCTCGGCCGTCGGTGTGGTCAGGACTGCATAGGAGGGGGATGTATTCCATTCTGGCACATCCGTGCGCGCATACATGGCCTCGACGTGAAGCTTGGTCTTGGCGGTCAGGTCGACATTGATTTCGCCATAGAGCTGAACCCGATCCTCCTGTTCGACGATATTGTCGAACGGGATAAAGTGGAAATAGCACAAGGGCGAGCCGGTAGCCGCGCTAGATCCAGCAAAACCACCGGCTGCGGCGCAGCCTGTGTCCCGGGTCAGGCCCGCCGTTGGGGATAGGCCGGCACTCAAGGGCACATAGGCGGCAGGATTGCCTGCGCCCGACCAGCCGCCTTCTGGATTTTCCAGATAGCCCCGGTTGGACCAGCTGCGCTCAGACGCCTTGAGCGTGGAGCGATGCTCCCAACCCGCCGTTAGCAGGACATTGGCCGTATCGCCGACCCAGCCATAGGTGGCATTGACGCTATAATCACCGTCCGAGCCATCAATGTGTTTGAAGCTGGTCCCGACCTCAAGACCGGAGAAATTCTTCTTGGTGATGAAATTGACCACACCGGCAATCGCATCAGAGCCATAGGTCGCGGCGGCGCCGTCTTTGAGCACTTCCAAGCGGCCAATCGCGGCGGATGGGATGGTGTTGGTGTCAACAATACCGGCTCCGGCCTGGCCAAACGGGTTGATGGCCAAGCGGCGGCCATTCATCAAGACCAGGGTGCGCTGTGAGCCAAGGCCGCGCAGATTGACACTGCCGGAGCCTTCGGAGCCCTGAGCGCGCGCATCGAATTGGTTGGTATCACCGAGCACGCCATTGCTGATCGGCAGGGCCTTCATCAGCTCAAGCACGGTGGGCGAGCCTTGGCGTTGTAATTGCTCGGCGCTCAAGACCGAGACGGGCAGGGCCGCATCGGTCGGTGTGCCGCGGATGAATGAGCCGGTAACGACGATTTCTTCGATTGGTGCGGGCTTGGCGTCCTGAGCTAGGGCCTGGCCCGTTAGCAAGGATGCGCCTCCAAACAGGAATGCCCCGCCACACAATAATTTGCGCTTAAACATGTTGTCCCTCCTGACGCGGACCTGTGTTTCTGAATGCCAGCGGTTCCGCTCTGCCTATCTCTGCGTCTATTTGATGACGGAACAACTCATAAAACTGTCATCTGGGCGTTGCGCGCAAGATTGGGGCCCCCGCGGGCAGTTTAAATACTGAATTTATTCACTTTAAGACATTTTGTCGCAGCTGGTCTCGATCTTATAAGTCCGGGGAGATCGGAAAAATAGAACCAGAGTTTGAAATCTGTCATTGCCATAACGGTCAAGATGAGTCCCGAACGTTACGAACTCCCGAATCTTATTGAAATATTACTCGTTTTTGTGCTACCTTTAGTTAAGTTATCAATAGGTGTGCAAAATGAACGCCCAATCCATAGCGGCTTCTGGCATGAATGCGGCAAGCTTGCGGCTCGAAGCGGCGGCGTCAAATACCGCCAATACCCAGACCGAGGGGGTCTTGCCGCCGCCCACGCCCTTGGCCCAGCCTGCGGGCACACAGGCGCCCGATCTCCAGGCGGTTTATGATCCGCGCCGGGTTGATCAGGTCAGTCTGTCCTCGGGGGCGGCTTCAGGCGTATCGGCCAGCCTCAAGGCTGTAGCGGACTATTCCCCTGCCTATAAGCCGGACGCCACCTATGCCGATGCCAAGGGCTTTGTCGCCGTGCCCAATGTGGATATGGCGCAGGAGACTGTGGGCCTGATCACGGCCCAGCAGTCCTTTAAGGCCAATATGAGCGTCTATCAGACGGCCGACGCGATGCAGAAGGCCCTGCTCAATATTAAGGCCTAGCGGCCGGTAAAGTTGGCGGGCCGCTTGTCGATAAAGGCGGCCATGCCTTCCTTTTGGTCATCAAATGCAAATAGCGAGTGAAACAGCCGCCGCTCATAGGCCACGCCGGCAGACAGGGTGGTCTCATAGGCCTGGTTGACCATGTCCTTATTGACCATGACCGCGAGCGGCGACAGGGCCGCGATCTTGGCCGCAGCGTTCATGGCCTCTTCGACCAGCTTATCGACCGGCACGACCCGGCTAACCAGGCCAGAGCGCTCGGCCTCGGCGGCATCCATCTGACGGCCGGTCAGGATCATATCCATGGATTTGGACTTGCCGACAAACCGGGTCAGGCGTTGTGAGCCGCCAATGCCGGGTGACACACCAAGGGTGATTTCGGGCTGACCAAATTTAGCGGTTTCCGAAGCGATAATGAAGTCGCACAGCATGGCCAGCTCGCAGCCCCCGCCCAATGCATAGCCCGAGACCGCGGCAATGATCGGTTCGCGAAAGGCCTCGATCGCCTTGGCAATGCCGGCGAAAAAATTGAGCTTGAACATGTCGGCATAGGACTTGTCCGACATTTCCTTGATATCGGCCCCGGCGGCAAAGGCGCGGTCAGACCCGGTCAGGACCACACAGCGCACCGTCTCATCGCGGTCAAAAGCATCAAGCGCACCCGCCAATTCGCCGAGCAGCTGGCTATTGAGCGCGTTTAAGGCCGAGGGACGGTTCAGGCGAACCAGGACGACTTGGCCGGTCTGTTCGACGATCAGGGTTTCATAAGCCATGGATCAGTCCTTTTTCAGGGTTTCGGTCTGGCCGCTCAGCCAGGGCAGGACGGCCGAAAAATCGCGCTGAGCATAGCCTTGATTGGCAAACAAGGCATAGAGGGCTTCGGCCTG
>CANGEH010000198.1 GCA_947452665.1 Caulobacteraceae bacterium | reverse complement strand
GTATTTCTGTGCGCGAGCAAACCACAGGCGTCAGCCCGGCCTCGGAGCCTCAGCTTTATCTCGGCGCGCAAATCCGGCCGCTCTTGGCCCTGCTGCAACTAGACAAACCGCCGATCAACTCGGCACAGCGTTGAGCGTCGGAGCCTAATGAAAATTTCTTGTTATTGTGGCTGCAATCGGCGCCGATAGTATCCTATGAACCGTTCGGGTTAGCTGGCGCGGCGACCTGCGAGGGATGTGAGCATGACCGTGGTGACCAGACCGATCTTGGCCGGATTTTTGGCATTGGCGGCGGCAATGGGCCCTATCCATGCCTCTGCCCAGCCCTATGGCTCAAATCGCGCTATTGTGCCCCTGGCATCTGACCTGGCACCACCCGCCGCTGAGCCTGCGCCATCGCCGTCAAAGGCACCCCCAAAGCGTTACAGCGGCAATTATTGGCGGGCAAAACCGGCTCTTCCCGTGGCCGCCCCCATCCAACCGGTTGCCATCCGCCCAGGGGCGCTTCTGACCCCCGACCAAGCCCTGCCGCCGCTTGCCCTACAAAGCTTTGTCGATGGCTATATCCGCCGCAGCCTTGAGACAGACCATATTGCCGGGGCCGTCGTCATTGTCGTGCAAAACGGCCAGGTGGTGATGAAAAAGGGCTATGGCCTGTCACAGGCCAGTCCCGCGCGCGGCGTTGATCCGGACCAGACCCTGTTTCGGCTGGCCTCGATTTCCAAGACCCTGACCTGGATTGCGCTTATGCAACAGGTCGAGGCCGGCAAGGTGAGGCTGGATGCGCCGATCAATACCTATCTGCCCGAAGCCTTGCAGATTCCAGACAATGGCTTTGCCCGACCGATAAGAGTGCGCGACCTGATGGCCCACACCACCGGCTTTGAAGACCGCGCCTTGGGTCAATTGTTCGAGCAGGACCCAAGCCGGGTGCGGGCCCTTGCTACCTATTTGCGCCAAGAACGCCCCAAGCGCGTGCGGGACGCCGGAACCTTTCCGACCTATTCCAATTATGGTGCCGCCTTGGCGGGCGAGATTGTCGTTCATGTTACCGGTCAGACCTTTGAACAATATGTCGAGCGCCAGATTACCGGCAAGCTTGGCCTGAACCACTTAACCTTGCGCGAGCCCTATCCCCAGACGGACGGTCTGCCTGCCCCAATGAACCCAGCCCTAGCGCGCCAAGTGTCGCAAGGCTTTGTCTGGACCGGCGGCCGGTTTGAAACCCGCCCGTTTGAGTATGTTAGCCAGGTCGGGCCAGCTGGCTCTGGCAGTGCCACCGCCGCCGATATGGGCCGCTATATGCAGATGATCCTCAATGGCGGCAGCCTAGACGGCGCGGCCATTTATGGCCCGGCAACGGCAAAGGCCTTCCAGACCCCGCTGATCCGCCCGGCCTATGGTCAAAACAGCTGGAACCATGGCTTTATTGATTATGCCCTGCCCGGCGGCTTTCACGGCCAAGGGCATGCCGGGGCAACCTTGATGTTCATGTCCAATATGGTCACCGTACCGCAATTGGGGCTTGGCGTGTTTGTGGCGACCAATACCGGCACGGGAGAAGACCTGGTCATGGCCCTGCCCGGCCAGATTATTGGCCAATTCTATGCAGGCCCGGTTCGTACCCAGCTGTCTGGCTCCGACCAGCTTGTTGGCAAGGGCCATGTGTATGACGGCACCTACCGTTCGACCCGCCGCGCCTATAGCGGCCTTGAAAAACTGGTGGAAACCATTACCGGCGAATCCAAGGTCACGGTCTCGCCCGACGGCCAGGTCATTATTCAATCGCGAAATGGGCAAAAGGCTTATTGGCTGAGCCAAAAACCAGATTGGCTGTCGCGGTTAAATGACCCTGAACAGGTGCGATTTGACCGGGTCGGCGACCGGGCCGTTCGGTTTTATGACCCGCGCGGCACAGATGCCTCTGAGCGTATCAGTTTTTGGCAGAGCAATGCGGGCCTGGCCCTCATGGCCGGCTTGACGGTCTTAGCGGCCCTGTTCTTGTTCATTGGCCAGTTCACCAGCCGCCGCCCAGACTATCGCCAGACGCGGTCACAAAGACAGGCCCATTGGCTTCAGGCCTCGGCGGGCGGCCTATGGATCGCTGCCATCTGCCTGTTTGGGGCCTGGGCGGTCTCGGCCTCGGACGTCACGCGCATCTTTTTTGATTGGCCAAACCTCAAAGTGACCTTGGCATCGTCCTGCGCCTTGCTCGCCGCCCTATTCACCCTGGCAACCCTTGGCCTTAGCCCGGCTGTATGGAGCGGCGGGCGCCGCCAAGACAGTTGGAGCACGGGGCGCAAACTCAGATTCACCGCAACTGTGCTGATCTTTGCGACCTTCGCCATTCTGCTAGCCCTGCGCGGTGGGCTGGAGCCTTGGAGCGCCTAGGGACCTAGCGCAGGCCCGGCGCGGCCGGCAGGTCGCCTCGGCGTGTAATGCAGATGCTTATGCCTTCGCGGCTCGCAGCCTGACGCTCGACCACCAGTCGGCAGACCTGGGCATCGTCGTGAAACGCATACCCCTTAACCGCGTCCAACAGGGCCTTGGCGAGATTATCCAGATCCATCCAGGGCGGCTCGCCAATATAGTCCATGCCGATCTCGACGACATATTCGCCCCAGGCTGGGCGGCTAGCGCGCCATTCCTTGCGGAAGAATTCATGCACGAGCGGCTTATAATACTTGGCCTGGGTGGTCAGGCCCTCAATAGTGATTTCAAGGCCATCGCGGGTCTCGCGCGCCCTTACCTTGCCCTTGCCGGTCCAGTTCTCAGTCATGCCCCAGTGATAACGGGCCCTGCGCCAGATGCCCAGAGTGCAATGGAACCTTTGCAGAAGCCGCCTCTAGCGATAAACCCCCTTGAAACCTGCACACACCACCTTGGCTTGGGATTGATCCGATGACCGCAACCCGCACCGAAACCGACACTTTTGGCCCAATCGAGGTCGATGCCAGCCGCTATTGGGGCGCGCAGTCGCAGCGGTCGATCGGCAATTTCAAGATTGGCTGGGAGCGTCAGCCCCTGCCGGTCGTTCGGGCCTTGGGCATTGTTAAGCGCGCTGCCGCCGAAGCCAATACGGCGCTTGGCCGCCTTGACCCCAAACTATCCGCCACCATTGTCAGTGCGGCGCAAGAAGTCATTGACGGCAAGCTGAACGATCATTTCCCGCTGGTGGTCTGGCAGACCGGTTCCGGTACCCAGTCCAATATGAATGCCAATGAGGTGATCTCGAACCGGGCCATTGAAATGCTCGGCGGAGAAATGGGCTCAAAAAAGCCGGTTCACCCCAATGACCATGTCAATATGAGCCAGTCCTCCAACGACACCTATCCGACCGCCATGCATATTGCGGCAGCCGAGCAGGTGGTCCACGACCTGATCCCGGCCTTAAAACACCTGCACACGGCCCTGGTGGCCAAGCAGGAAGAATTTAAGGACATTATCAAGATTGGCCGCACCCATACCCAGGACGCAACACCCCTGACGCTCGGCCAAGAGTTTTCCGGCTATGCCCAGCAGGTCGCCAATGCCATTGGGCGGATCGAAATGACCCTGCCCGGTATTCTGGAACTGGCCCAGGGCGGCACGGCGGTGGGCACGGGCCTGAACGCGCCGGTCGGCTTTGCCGAAAAGGTTGCCGAGCGTATTGCGTTGATTACCGGCCTTGGCTTTACCACGGCGCCCAACAAGTTCGAGGCCCTAGCCGCGCACGATGCCCTCGTCTTTGGTCATGGCGCGATCAATTCGGCCGCTGCGGCCCTGTTCAAGATTGCCAATGATATCCGCTTCTTGGGTTCTGGTCCGCGTTCAGGCCTTGGCGAGCTATCCTTGCCGGAAAATGAGCCCGGATCCTCGATCATGCCCGGCAAGGTCAATCCGACCCAGTGCGAGGCCTTGACCATGGTCTGTGCCCAGGTGTTCGGTAACCAGACCACCATGACCGTGGCCGGCAGCCAGGGCCATTTTGAGCTGAATGTGTTCAACCCGGTCATGGCCTATAACTTCCTGCAATCTGTACGGCTCATGGCCGATGCGGCCATTTCCTTTACCGATAATTGCGTGGTCGGCATTGAGGCGCGGCGCGACAATATCCAGGCCGCGCTGGAGCGCTCACTGATGTTGGTTACCGCCCTAGCCCCCAAGATTGGCTATGACAATGCCGCCAAGATCGCCAAGACTGCACACAAGAACGGTACCACCTTGCGCGAAGAAGCTGTCGGCGGCGGTTATGTCACCGATGCGGAATTTGACGCGGTTGTTCGCCCCGAAACCATGATCTCGCCTGGCTAGACTGAACGGACCAACCGTGGCTAACCCGATCAATCTCAACAAGGCCCGCAAGGCCGCCGCAAAGACTGCGGACAAGACCCTTGCCCAGCAAAACCGCGTCCGCTTTGGTCAGGCCAAGGCGGACAAGGCGGCCATCCGGCTTGAAGCCGAGCGTTTGAGCGAAAAACTGAACCAATCCAAGCGCGAAACCTGACGTCCGCGGCCCAGTTAAGCTTTCATTTACCCTGCACTGGGTAAATCCTGCCTAGTGGTGATGATAAGAATCGCCGCCCGGCAAGGGTTGGGTTTTGGAACAGTTTATTGAAAATCTGCAAAAATTTGGCATAGGCCGCCTGGCTGCCATTATTGGCGTCTCAGCAGCGGTCGCGGCTGCCTTGATTGCACTGACCTTCAATTTAGGAAAATCGCCCCAAGCTCTTCTCTATGCCAATCTTGACCTAAAAGAAGCCTCATCTATTACCCAGGCCCTAGATCAGGCCGGCATAAAATATGAGGCCAAGGGCGATGGCTCGACGATTTTTGTATCCCGCGACAAGGTGGGTTCGACCCGCATGCTGCTGGCCGGCAAGGGCCTGCCCAGTTCTGGTTCTGTCGG
>CANGEH010000197.1 GCA_947452665.1 Caulobacteraceae bacterium | reverse complement strand
GGTGGTGGTAAAATCAAATAGGGCGCAGACCACCTCGTCGGTTACACCCGACAAGAGCCTTGCCGTCTCAATGCCGCCCGCCCCGCTTTCCAGCCGCTCTTTTGCGATCATGCGGCCGCGAAACAAGGCCGATTTTAGGATTTCGAGCGCCCGTTTGCGCTGCTCGACCTCATTACCCAGGGCATCGAGCGCCGCCGCCGAAAGTTGCGCGCGCAAGCGATGACCATCGACAACATATTCAAGGCGCGTGGGGCGTAGCCGGGGCGGCATGGGCAGGGGCTCGATTCAGCAAGAGTTACAGTCCCCAGCCTAGGCCAGGTCCAGCCGCTTGCCCACCGAAATGACCAAACAAGACGGGGAGGCGGATGTCTCCGCCTCCCCAAAAAGTCCATACCTATAGACGCGCGAAATAAGCAGCGCCAAAATCAGCCGCTTAACGGAACAGGCTGGCCAAGATCGCCGTGCTCTGGTTTGCAATCGACAGGGCCTGGGTGCCCAATTGCTGCTTGGTTTGCAGGGCCGTGAGCCTTGCACTTTCACGCGCCAGATCGGCATCGACCAGATTGCCAACACCCGTTTCGAGGGCGTCTTTCAGCTTTGCGATAAACACATTCTGGTTATCGAGGCGCCTAGCCTGAGCACCCATCTGGGCAATGGCTGTATTGACAGCGGTAATACTGCTTTTAATCGTGGTCAATTCGGTTGCGGCAGCAGAGGCTGTTCCAATGACACTGGTGGTCTTGACTGTGATCGTGCCGGTGCCGTTGGCATTGATATTCAGGCTGAACGCGGAAATCGTCATGGATTTTGTCGCGTCATCGGTTGACAGAGCCTTGAACGCGCCGGCACCAGACTTGATTAGATTATAGCCATTGAATTCGGCGGTCGAGACCACCTGATTGATCGTGTCCCGGAGCACCTTGTATTCGGTGTTCAAGTTAGTGCGAGACGCGGAATCTAGGCTGGTTTCGGACGCAGCCAGCGCTTTTTGGCGCATCTGGTCTAGCGTATCGGTAACGGTCGCCGCAGCGGCCAGGGCAACCTCGACCGTGGATTTTCCGCGATCTAGCGAGTCCGTCACCGCGTCGAGCGCATTTGCCGTAGACGACTGGTTCTTAGCAATCGCCCAGAGCGCGCCATTATCCTTGGCCGTCTCAACTTTTTTGCCGGTATTGATCCGGTTCTGGGTCATCTGGAGATCCCGGCTCGTCGCATTCAGGGCCTGCAACGCAACCAAGGCACTCGAATTGGTATTTACAGAGTAATTCAAACTCATAGCCTTGCTCCACTTTGAGAACTATAAGTATCTTTTTGATACTTTGCAGCATTTTGCTGCGCAGACCTTTTAAAATTCAGGTCATTAAAATTAAGTTAAGTGAGCTAATCTAGAAAAATACTCATTATTATGAATATTGTTAAAAATAGTATTCATAACTACTGTCTGAAAAGAGATACCAACACATTAACCGAAGAATTTGCAATGCCTAGGGCTTGAATTCCCAAACTTTGCTTGACTTGAAGCGCCTGCAGACGCGCGCTTTCCTTAGCAAGGTCGGCATCAACAAGATTAGCAACCCCGGTATCAAGCGCGTCCTTGAGCTTGCTGACAAAAATGTTTTGATTGTCAATTTGCCGGGCTTGCGCGCCCATTCGCGCTAGGCCCTGGTTCACATTTTGGATCGAGGCCACCACTTTTGCCAAGGCATCCGTTGCCGTTGCCACGGTTCCAATCGTCGCTGTGCCGGCAATTGTAACATTGCTTCCCCCAAGCGCGAGGTTCAGGGCGGAAACGGTCAGGACCCTTGCACCGTCGGCGCCAGCCAAGGCCGTATAGGATATGCCGCCGGATTTTATAATATTATAGCCATTGAACTCAGCACTCGCGACGGCATTGGCAATAGCATCCCGCAAGACCTTGAATTCCTCGTTCAGATTTTTTCGGGACACCGAATCCAGCGAGGAGTCGGTCGCCGCGAGTATTTTTGTTCGCATCTGATTGAGATAGTCGGAAATGTTTTGCCCTGCCGCCAAGGCAACATCCACAGTCGACTTACCCCGATCCAAGGAGTCTGTAACCGCATTCAGCGCGTTCGCAATTGAGGACTGGTTCTGGGCGATAGACCATATCGCGCCATTATCCCGTGGCGTGTCGATCTTTTTGCCCGAACTGACCTTTTTCTGCGCCTCGGTCAAATCACGACTGGTGGTGTTTAGATTTTGCAGAGTCAGTAGGGCTGACGCATTTGTATTGACGGAATAATTGGACGGCATGTTCTCACCCATTTTGAGTAATTTATAATATCATTTTGATATGGGCGGCGTTTTGCCTCCCTGTAGAATGATTTATTAGGGTTAATTACAGGTTAAAAGAATAATTTGTTTAAGTAATTATGGCTATTATTAAAACAATATTATGTTTTTGCGTTATGTATTGATTTTAAATGATAAAGCGCATCCATCGCTTCTCTGGGTGACATGCCATCCAGGTCAAGGGCGCTAAGCGCTATTTCCAAACTGGTCTCTGGTCTCGCCAGCGAATCAGGCAGGGCATGGGCAAACAAGGGCAGGTCGTCGAGGCGCGCTGGCGCGGCGGCCTCATGCTCAAGGCGTTGCAAGACCTCGCGGGCGCGGGCCACGACGGAAGCTGGCACGCCCGCCAGCTTGGCGACCTGAACGCCATAAGACCGGTCTGCGGGCCCGGCCTGGGCCTCGTGCAAAAACACCAGATCGCCGTTCCACTCCTTAGCCCGCAAGGACAGGTTTCCGACACTGGCCAGTCTGGTCTCCAACTGGGCAAGCTCGTGATAATGAGTGGCAAACAGGGCGCGGCAGCGATTGACATCGTGCAGGGCCTCAATACAGGCCCAGGCAATGGCTAGACCGTCATAGGTGGCGGTGCCACGGCCAATCTCGTCGAGAATAACCAAGGACTGGGGCGTGGCCTGAGTTAGTATGGCGGCGGTCTCAACCATTTCGGTCATAAAGGTTGATCGGCCCCGGGCCAAATCGTCTCCAGCCCCCACCCGACTAAATAGACGGTCCACCACACCGAGCCGCAAAGATACGGCCGGCACAAAAGATCCCGCCTGGGCGAGGACCGCGAGCAGGGCGTTTTGCCGCAGAAAGGTCGATTTACCGGCCATGTTTGGACCCGTGACAATCGCCAGCCGCACGCCGCCTAGGCCTGAGCCATCGAGCAGGCAGTCATTGGGCGTATAGGGCTGGCCCTGGCGTTTAACTGCCGCCTCGACCACGGGGTGGCGCGCGCCAATGGCTTCAAACACCAGGCTCTGATCGATCACAGGCCGAACGGCCCCGACATCATCGGCCCATTGGGCAAGGCTAGCGGCCACATCGATCTGGGCGCAGGCCTCGGCGGCAGCTAGGATTGGGGCGGCAAGCCGCTCCGCATCACCGCGCCAAAGCTCAAAGGTCTGGACTTCAATGGCCAGGGCGCGCTCGGCGGCCTGGGCAATCTTGGCGTCCAGCTCGGCAAGCTCGGTCGTGGTAAACCGCACCTGATTGGCCAGGGTCTGACGATGAATAAAGCGGGTATTCCAGGGCGGTTGGAACAGGGCATCGGCCTGCTTGGCCGTGACCTCAACAAAATAGCCCAGCACGCCATTATGCTTGATCTTCAGCGGCACGCCGGTCTCGGTCGCTAAGGCCTGCTCTAGGCCTGCCACCACCCGGCGGCTATCGTCGCGCAGCGCGCGGGTCTGGTCGAGCTCTGGCCGTGTGCCTGGCGCAACAAAGCCGCCATCGCGCGCCTGGGCTGGAAGGTCTGTGCCCAGACCTTCGCCTAAGGTGGCCAAAAACCGCGCCAGCTCTGGAAAAAGGGATGGGGTCAGGGCCTCAAGCGCGCTCGCCAATTCGTGCGGCGGCGGGACCTCTCCGTCAAGGCCGCGACCGGCCAGGACCTCGGCCACCATCAGTTCGCCAGCCTTTAGACCATCGCGCAGGGCGCCAAGGTCGCGCGGGCCGCCGCGGCCAAGCGCCAGCCGCGACAGGGCCCGCGCCATATCCGCCGAGCCCTTGAGCCGGTCGCGCAGGCGGCCGCGCAAGGACCTGTGGGCCATAAACCAGTCCACAGCATCCAGCCTTGCGCCAATCGCTGCGGGATCCACGAGCGGACGGCCAAGCCTTGCCGACAACAGCCGCGCGCCGCCTGCCGTGACCGTGCGGTCAATCGCCGCCAGCAGGGAGCCCTCACGCCCGCCCGACTGGGTACGGTCAATCTCAAGACTAAAGCGGGTCGCCGGATCAATCGCCATGATATCCGATGCCCCGGCCCGGCGGGGCGGGCGAAGCGCAGGCACCTTGCCAGCCTGGGTAGTTTCCAGATGGGCCGCGATCAGGCCAAGGGCTGATATTTCCGCCCCCGTCAGGGCGCCAAACCCGTCAAGGGTATCAACGCCATAAAGCCGCCTTAGCCGCATTTCCGAGGCCTGGGGCTCGGCCAAGGCCGAGGCCATGGGCTGGACCAGCCCTGTTAGGGTCTTGAGCGCAGCGGCGACCATTTCATCGGCAAACAATCGGTCGGGCACCAGAATTTCCGAGGGCTGCAAGGCCGCTAGGCTTGCGGCGAGGCCTTCGCGTGTCGTGACCATGGCCTCAACATCACCGGTCGATAGTTCAAGACTGGCCACAGCCGCCTGGCCTGCCCGCACCGAAATCGCGGCCAGACGATTAGCCCCGCGCGCATCGAGCAAACCGTCTTCGGTCAGGGTGCCAGGGGTCACCACCCGCACCACATCTCGCCGAACAATGGCCTTATAGCCGCGCTTACGCGCCTCGGCCGGGTCCTCCATCTGCTCGCAGACCGCGACCTTAAAGCCTGACCGGATCAGTTTGGCCAGATAGGCTTCCGACGCATGGACAGGCACGCCGCACATAGGGATGGGCTCGCCG
>CANGEH010000196.1 GCA_947452665.1 Caulobacteraceae bacterium | reverse complement strand
GAATGAACATCAAGAGTTCGTGCTGTTTACGGGTCAGCATGATCGGGGCCTATCCTTGACTTGAACGCCAGAACAAAAGGTCAACTTGCCAATGTTCTCTAAGCGTTCTTTGTTAATGTCAAGTTTAAGCGAACAGGTCGGGAACAGATTTCGTCGTTTTGCGAACTAGGTCAGCAGGGCGCGGGTCGCCGCAGCGACATCGTCCTGGCGCATCAGGCTTTCGCCAACCAGCATGGCGCGTGCGCCGCTCTTGGCCATGCGCTGGGCATCTTGTGCGCTAAAAATTCCGCTTTCTGTCACTAAAACAATATCTTGCGGGCATAAGCTGGCAAGGCTTTCGGTCACTGCCAGATCGACAATAAAGGTTTTCAGGTCGCGATTATTGATACCGATCAGGTCGGCCCCGAGCGCTAGTGCCCTGTGAATTTCGTCCGCATCATGCACCTCGACCAGGGCGTCCATGCCAAGGCGGCTAGCCTCGTCCATCAGTTGGCGCGCCACGGAATCGTCGATCATGGCCAGTATGACCAGTATGGCATCGGCGCCCAGGCTGCGCGATTCGGCCACCTGCCAGGGATCGACCAAGAAGTCCTTGCGGATACAGGGCAGGGTGACGGCGGCGCGGGCGGAGACCAGATAGGCGTCATCGCCCTGAAAACTGGGGCCATCGGTCAAGACCGACAAACAGGCCGCTCCGCCATCTTGATAGGCGCGGGCGAGCGCCGGCGGGTCAAAATCGGCGCGGATTAGGCCCTTAGACGGGCTGGCCTTCTTGATCTCGGCAATCAGGGCTAGGCGGCCGTTCTGGCTGGCCGTGATCAAGGCCTGACGAAAGCCGCGCGGCGCACTGGCCTTGGCCGCCGCCGCCTCAAGTGCCCCGGCGCTAAGGCGGGGCTTACGCTCAGCGACTTCAAGGCGTTTATAATCGGCAATGCGCGAGAGAATGTCAGACACGGAAATCTAGCCTTGGCCTTGAGAAATGGAAACCAGCCGGTTCAGCGCCGCCAAGGCGCGGCCATCATCAATGACGGCAAAGCCAAGCTCTAGACCTTCGCGCAGGGTCTCAACCTTGTCGGACACCAAAAACGCGGCGGCGGCATTGAGGGCAACAATGTCGCGATAAGAACCCTTTTGGCCTTCCAGCACGGCGCGCAGGGCCAGGGCATTGTGGCCTGGCGCACCGCCGCGCAGATCGTCAAGCGCGACGCGTTTTAGGCCCACGGCCTCTGGCGTGATCGAAAACAGCCGGGTTTGTCCGCCGCGCCATTCGCATACGTCTGTGCTTCCGGTCGTGGTCAACTCATCAAGGCCAGAGCCATGCACGGTCCAGGCCCGCTCGACGCCCAGCCCGCCCAGCACTTTTGCCATGGGCTCAACCAGTCTCGCCTCATAAACCCCCAAAACCTGCCTTTGCGCGCCCGCCGGATTGGACAGGGGCCCCAAGAGGTTAAACACGGTGCGAAAACCAAGTTCGGCGCGCACGGGCAAGACATGGCGCATGGCGCTGTGATGGGCCGGGGCAAACAGAAAACAGATATTGGCCTCGTCCAAGGCCTTGCGGGAGGCCGCTAGGCTGCAGGCAACATTGACGCCGAGCGCGGTCAGGACATCGGATGAGCCTGAGCTGGACGACAGGGCGCGCGTGCCGTGCTTGGCAACCTTCAAGCCGCCGCCAGCGGCGACAAAGGCCGCGGCCGTTGAGATATTATAAGTGTGCTGGCCATCGCCGCCCGTGCCGCAGGTATCAATCACCGCATAGGGATGCTCTAGCCTTAAGGCCGCCGCGCGCATGGCCTTGGCAAAGGCGGTAATTTCTTCGACGGTTTCGCCGCGCATGCGCAGGGCCGTGACCGCGCTGGCAATCTGGGCAGGGGTCGGCTCGCCGCGCAGACAGGCGGCAAAAAACGCTTCTGCGTCAATAGGACCAAGGCTTTGCCCATCCGCAAGCTTGGCCAAGAGCGGCTTAAAACTATCCGACATGCCCTAGGCCTGCACGCTGCGCTTGACCCCGGCTAGGTCAAGGAAATTGGCCAGGAGCTGGTGGCCGCCCTCGGTTAGGATCGATTCTGGGTGAAATTGAAGGCCATGAACGGGCCTGGTCTTGTGCTGGACCCCCATAATCTCGCCATCCTCGGTCCAGGCCGTCACCTCCAGATCCTCGGGCAGGGTGGCGCGGTCAATGGCCAGTGAGTGATAGCGCGTTGCGGTAAAGGGATTGGGCATGTCCTTAAACACGCCCTTGCCGGTGTGATGGATCGGGCTGGTCTTGCCATGCATCAGGCTCTTGGCGCGGATCACATCGCCGCCATAGGCCTGGCCAATCGCCTGGTGGCCAAGGCAGACGCCCAATATGGCGAGATTATCGGGCGCGCCGCGCAACAGCGGCAGGCAGATCCCGGCCTGATCCGGGTCACAAGGCCCGGGCGATAGCAATATGGCCTCAGCGCCCTGGCCCAAGGCTTGCTGCACGGTCAGGGCGTCATTGCGCACCACCGCGGTCTCGGCCCCCAGCTCATTGAGATAATGAACAAGGTTATAGGTGAAGCTGTCATAATTATCGATCACCAGGATCATGGCCGTAACCCTCTTAGTCTGCCCCTGATCTAGGCGGTTTTGGCGTGCGAAGCTATCGGGTTTATCGCCGGTTCGCTCAAGCGGGGCTTGTGGCTTGGCCTGCCCGTCGTAATCCTTCCAGTAACACGGCGCGTCTATTCTCTTGGTTCTTGCGCCTGCCGCCCTATGGTTCCATTCTGCGCCTATGGTATGGCGTTCTTTTTCCGGCAGGATCTTTTCATGAAATCTCACGCGCGTGCAGTCGTCATTGGCGGCGGGGTCGTTGGCGTCAGCACCCTTTATCATCTGGCCAAACTGGGCTGGAGTGATGTGGTCCTGATCGAACGCAAGGAGCTGACCTCGGGCTCGACCTGGCATGCGGCGGGCCTGTTGCCGCTATTCAATCTGAGCTATTCGGTTGGCCAGATGCACAAATATTCGGTGGGTTTTTATCCCACGCTTGAGGAAGAAACCGAGCTGAAGGTTGGCTTTAGCCAGGTCAGCAATATCCGTCTGGCCCGGACCAAGGACCGGATGGATGAGTACAAATATTATGCCGGTGTGGCCAAGACGATTGGCGTAGAGGTCAATTTCCTCACGCCTGAACAGGTCAAGGAGATCTGGCCCCTGTGCGAGACTGACGGCCTTTTGGGTGCGATCCAGCATCCGGCCGATGGCTATATCCAACCCGCCGACCTAACCCAGGCGCTGGCCCGCGGCGCGCGCGATCGCGGCGCGACGATTTATCGTCAGACGACGGTCGAGGCGATTGAGCAACAACTGGATGGTCAGTGGCTGATCAAGACCGATCAGGGCGATATCACCTGTGAGCACGTTATTTCCGCGACCGGCAATTTTGCCCGCCGCACTGGGGCCATGGTTGGCCTTGATGTGCCGGTCATACCGGTTGAGCACCAGTATATTGTCACCGAGGCCCATCCCGCCATCCAGGCCCGAAAGGCCGCGGGCCTGCCGGAAATGGGCGTTCTGCGCGAAAGCGACAGTTCTTGGTATATGCGCGAAGAGGCTGGTGGTCTTCTGCTTGGCCCTTATGAGGTCGGCGCGCCTGTGTGTTATGTCGATGGTCCCGATCCGCAGTCGGAATATGAGCTGTTCCAGGAAGACCTCGACCGTCTGGCCCCCCACATCGAAACCGCCATTACCCGGGTTCCGGCCTTTGGCGAGGTTGGCGTCAAGCGTGTTTATAATGGCGCGATTGCCTATACGCCCGATGGCAGCCCGATTGTCGGCCCGGCTTGGGGCCTCAAGAATTTCTGGCTTAATGAAGGCCACAGCTTTGGCGTCACCGCCGCGGGCGGTGCAGGCTGGCAGTTGGCGCATTGGATCGTGGATGGCGAGCCAACCATTGACATGATGGGCGTCGATCCGCGCCGCTTTGGTTCCTATGCGGGCCAAGGCTATCTGACGCAAAAGAATGAAGAGGCCTATGCCAAGGTCTTTACGCCCCACTATCCGGACGAAGAACGCACAGCCGCGCGCGGCCTGCGTCGCACCCCATGTTATGACCGGATGAAGGCGCTTGGGGCTGTGTTTGGTTCTGTCTATGGCTGGGAGCGGCCAAACTGGTTTGCGCCAGCAGGCTATGCCCTGACCGAGGCGGACCTGGATAAGCCCGATGTGATCTTGAACGAAAACCATCCCGAACAGGAAGACGGCGAGGCGATCCGCGAGAAATGGAGCTTCCGCCGCTCGAACTATTTCGAGCATGTCGGGGCCGAATGTCGCCATGTGACCACCAAGGTCGGGCTGCAGGATATGAGCGCCTTTGCCAAGTTCGAGGTCTCGGGACCGGGCGCTGAGGCCTGGCTGGATGGCCTGTTCACCAATAAGGTGCCGTCCGTGGTCGGTAAGGTCAGCCTGACTTATTTGCTAACCGCCAAGGGCGGGGTGCGGGCCGAATTTACCGTGTTTAAGGAAGCCCCACAGCGGTTTTATCTGGTCTCGGCCGGGGCGCTGGAGCGGCACGATCATGACTATCTGATCAAGGCCATGCCGACGGACGGCACTGTGCGCTTGGAAAAGGTCACGACGGCGCATGGCGTGCTGGTCTTGGCCGGGCCCTTGTCGCGCGCGGTCTTAAGCAAGGTGACCAAGACCAATCTGTCTAATGAGGCCTTCCCCTGGCTGACCGGCAAGACGATCGATATTGGCGCAGCCACGGTGAAGGCCCTGCGCGTCAATTTCGTCGGCGAGCTGGGCTGGGAAATCCATCACCCGATTGAGATGCAAAACTATATCTTTGATAAGCTGATGGAAGCGGGCGAGGAATTCGACATCAAGCCGTTCGGTATCCGGACCATGGATTCCATGCGACTTGAAAAGTCCTACAAGCTGATCCCGCGCGAGCTG
>CANGEH010000195.1 GCA_947452665.1 Caulobacteraceae bacterium | reverse complement strand
CTCGCGGGTCATAGCCGGTGCGTGCCGCCTTCCCAGATCACCGATCCAGTGGCCTATGACACGCGGACTCGCCGCTTACAGTTGCGGGGGCAGCCCGGGTCTTACACCCGAGTTCCCTTTTCATCCTCTTGCGAGGAACCTGACGCAGGATCGGGCTTAGGCGCGATGTTCGGCGGGGTCAAGCCTTGGATAGGGGGTGTCAATCTTGGCAAATCGTGCTCAAATTGGCCGAAGGATCAAACGCCTAGGGGGCAAACAAGATGCTGTTACTGATTGCGGGTCTGGTAATTTTCTTGGGCTGCCACACCATCGGCTATGGTCCGGCGGCGTGGAAATCGGGCCTCACCGCTCGACTTGGCATTGGCGGCTATAAGGGCATTTATTCGCTTTTATCGCTGGCCGGTTTTGTGCTCTTGATCATGGGTTATGGCCAGGCTCGCCTGATGCCAGAGGTTTTGTGGCCCAGCCCAAGCTGGACGCGGCATGCCACGATTGCCCTGATGTTGCCGGCCATGATCTTGCTGCTAGCGGCCTATGTGCCCAATAATGCCATCAAGGCCACGCTTGGCCATCCCATGATCCTCAGCGTCAAGACCTGGGCTGTTTCGCATTTGATTTCAAATGGAACACTTGGCGATCTGGTGCTTTTTGGCAGCTTCCTGACCTGGGGTGTTCTGGCCTTTATCGTCTCGCGCCGCCGCGACCGCGCCAATCCGCCAGAGCCGCGGCCGGTCACGCTTGGCGCAACGCTTGTCTGTGTGATCGCCGGATCGATTGTCTGGGCAGTGCTCTTGATGGGCGGCCACAGGTTGCTGATCGGGGTTAGCCCCTGGGGCTAGGGCTTGACCCAGCCCCTAAGTCGGCTCACTGCCAGAGCTACAGGGCGTCTGCCCCGCCCACAAAAAGACCCTAACCGTCATGAGCGTTGCGTTTACCAAGGAAGAAGACAGCGAGGCGGCGGCGGCTAATCTGCCCGACCGGCCGATCTCGCCCCATGCCAATCTAGTCACGGCCAAGGGCTTGGCGGCGCTGGACCAGGCTTTGGCTGAGGCGCAAAAGGCCTATGCGGCGGCCCAGGCCCTTGGCAGTGTCAGCACCGACCGCACCGCCATGGCGAGGGCCACGCGCGATCTGCGCTATTATTCCGCCCGCCGGGGATCAGCCCAACTCGTCCAGCCAACGGGTCTGGATGACCAGGTATTGTTTGGCCGCCGCGTAACCGTCGAGCGCGAGGATGGCCGCACCCAAAGCTTTCAGATTGTCGGCGAGGACGAGGCCGATCCGGCCAAAGGCGCTATATCCTATATCTCGCCCTTGGCCCGCGCTGTGCTTAGCAAACAGGTGGGCGATGTCGTTACGGTGGGCGGAACTGAGGTTGAGATCATGGCCGTGAATACTGCGGACCTATAGTCGCAAGGTCCTGAGCCGAAGCGCATTGCCAATCACACACAGGCTGGACAGGGCCATGGCCCCGGCGCCAAGGGCTGGCGATAGCAAGATGCCAAAACTTGGAAACAGGACCCCGGCAGCGATCGGGATACTGGCACCATTATAGACAAAGGCGAGCACCAGATTTTGGCGAATATTGGCCATGACGGCGCGCGATAATTGGCGAGCCTTGGCAATGCCTATAAGATCGCCGTGCAAGAGGGTGATGGCTGCGCTCTCAATCGCAACATCCGAGCCCGGCCCCATGGCAATGCCGACATCCGCCGCCGCTAGGGCTGGCGCGTCATTGACCCCGTCTCCGGCCATGGCCACCTTGCGGCCTTCGCGCCTCAAGCGTTCAATCACGGCGGCCTTCTGGTCGGGCAGGACCTCGGCCAGCACTTCTTCTATGCCCAATTCCTTGGCCACAGCCTTGGCCGTCTTTTCATTGTCGCCCGTGATCATGATCAGTCTTAGGCCCTGGGCCTTGAGGGTTTTCAGCGCTTCGGGCGTGCTGATCTTGATCGCGTCGGAAATGCAGATCAGGCCAGCCAGCCTATAATTGCGCGCGACAAACAAGGCGGTCGCGCCAAGCTGGCTAGCGCCCTGGGCCTGGACTTTTAAATCGGTAATATCAATGCCTTGGCGTTCAAAATACAGGTCATTGCCGAGCATTATGGTCTCGCCTGCCACCTTGCCTGTGACCCCAAGGCCAAGGGGGGAGTCAAATTCCGTAACCGGGGAAAGGGCCAAACCCTTGGCCTTGGCGGCGGTGGCAATGGCCTGCGCCACCGGATGCTCGCTGGCGGTTTCAAGGCTGGCGGCGAGGCGCAGGAGTTCGGACTGGCTCTGGCCGTCCAGGGCGATGACCTCGGTCAGGGTGGGGTGGCCCTCGGTTAAGGTTCCGGTTTTGTCGAGCACCAGGGTGTCAACCCGCTCTAGTCGCTCTAAGGCCTCGGCCGAGCGTACCAATATGCCAGAGCTTGCCCCGCGACCCACCCCAACCATGATCGATAAGGGTGTGGCCAGGCCAAGCGCGCAGGGGCAGGCAATGATCAGGACCGAGACCCCAGTGACCAGAGCAAAGGCCAGCCGGGGTTCTGGCCCAACCACGCCCCAGATCAAGGCAGTCAGGATGGCAATGGCGATCACCGCAGGCACGAATATGGCCGAAACCTTGTCGGCAAGGCCCTGGATCGGCGCGCGGCTGCGCTGGGCCTCAGCAACCATGGCGACGATGCGCGCCAGCAAGGTGTCAGCCCCGACCTTTTGCGCCTGCATAACAAAGCTTCCCGTCATGTTTAGCGCGCCCGAAATAACAAGGTCACCTTGGCCCTTGGTGACGGGCATGGATTCGCCTGTGACGAGGGATTCATCAATCGCCACCCGACCTTCCAAGATCACCCCATCGACCGGGACCTTCTCGCCGGGACGGACCCGTAAATGATCGCCGGGCTGGACCTTATCGAGGGCAATATCGATCTCAGTCCCGCCCGGTTCGACCCTGCGCGCCTGGCTTGGGGCCAGACCCAGCAGGGCGCGGATGGCATCGGATGTGTGCGACCGCGCTTGCAGTTCGAGCATCTGGCCCAGCAAGACCAGAACCGTAATGACGGCGGCGGCCTCAAAATAGGTGGGCAAGCGCCCATTGCTCAGTTTCAGCCCCGGCGGAAAGATTTGTGGGGCCAAGACGGCGACCAGGCTGTCCAGCCAGGCCACGCTGGTGCCCATGGCAATCAGGGTAAACATATTGAGATGGCCGGTACGCACCGATCGCGCGGCCCGCACAAAAAAGGGCCAACCGCACCAGAGCACAACCGGGGTGGAAAGCGCGATCTGCAGCCAATCGGAAATCGGCTGGGCGATCAGGTGGCGCCCCATCACATGGCCGCCCATTTCCAGCCCAAACACAGGCAGGGTCAGGACAAGCCCGATCCAGAAACGCCGCGTAAAATCAGCCAGTTCGGGCGCTGCCTCATCCTTGGGTCCCGCCTGATCGGGCTCCAGCGCCATGCCACAGATTGGGCAGGCCCCAGGCTTGTCCTGTCGGATCTGGGGATGCATGGGGCAGGTATAGGTCGTCATGGCGCTGATTCCGGAGGAAGTTGGATATCAAGCGTCAAGCCGAGAAGGGCCGGGGTCCATGTCTTAACCCCGGTTCGTGCAAGAAACGTCCCCTTATCTGCGGATAAGGGGACGCCAAGGGCTAGGTCAGATCGTCGCTGCCTTTAGGTCGGCATTGACCGCGGCCTTGAACAGGGTTGCCATAATGGCCGGTGTGGTCGGGCGCGGATTGCTGCCAGTTGAGGGATCGTTTTGGGCGTGCTCGCCAATCGTGTCGGCTTGGTCGAGCGGCACGCCAAGGGCTGCAAGGCCTTCGGGAATGCCGAGGCTTTTGCGGAAACTCAAGACCCAGGCTAGGACGGCATCAAAGCCTTCACCGTCCAGATCCAGGAACCTAGCCAAGCGGCCCATACGGTCATTAATGGCCGGGCGGTTGAACATCATGACATAGGGCAGGACCACGGCATTGGTCAGGCCGTGATGGGTGTCATAAAAAGCCCCGACGGGGTGCGAGATCGAGTGCACGGCGCCTAGCCCCTTTTGAAACGCAGTTGCGCCCATGCTGGCGGCGGCCAGCATCATGGCGCGGGCCTCAATGTCGTGGCCATTGGCACAGGCCCTTGGCAGGAAGTCCTTGATCAGCCGCATGCCCTCCAGTGCGATGCCATCGGCCATGGGATGAAAGCCCGGCGCGCAATAGGCCTCAAAACAATGGACAAAGGCGTCAATGCCGGTGGCGGCGGTAATGTGGGCAGGCAGACCCGTGGTCAGTTCAGGGTCAGATATGACCACGACAGGCATCATTTTGGGATGGAAGATGATCTTTTTCTCGTGGGTGTCTTCCTTGACCACCACAGAGGCGCGGCCAACCTCTGACCCAGTACCCGCTGTTGTCGGCACGGCGATGACGGGGGCAATGCCAGCAGGGTCTGCCCGGGTCCACCAGTCGCCAATATCTTCAAAATCCCAAAGCGGGCGGGTCTGGCCCGACATAAAGGCAATCGCCTTGCCGACATCGAGGCCCGAGCCACCCCCAACGGCAACAACGCCGTCATGGGCGCCCGCGCGATAGACTGCGACCCCATCATCGACATTCTTGGCCACCGGATTGCCGCGCACCTCGGCATAGAGGGCAAAGGGCAGGTCAGCGGCTTTGAGGGCGGCATGGACAGCGGCGATAATGTCGGTATCGGCCAGGCCCTTATCGGTCACGACAAGCGGGTTCTTGATGCCATTGGTGCGGCAGATCGCGCCCAGCTCAGCAATCCGGCCAGGGCCGCTAATGATCTTGGTCGGATAGTTCCAATTGCCTGTGAGAACGGCGGTCATGATTAATCCTTGGTCGAAAGACGGAAATGATAGGACTTGGCGCGGGTCAGGTGCTCATAGCCAAGCGTGCTCAAGGTCACGCCGCGGCCGGTATCCTTGACCCCCGTCCAGG
>CANGEH010000194.1 GCA_947452665.1 Caulobacteraceae bacterium | reverse complement strand
GTGGCGACCTGACCACTGGCCGCAACCAACCGGTCAAACAGCATGGCATTGAACGGCGTATAGGCCATATAGAGCCCAGCACCTGCGGCGATCATCCAGGCTAGCGGCGATAATAAATGCGCCTGATAGGCTGCTGTTGACGCGCCCATCAAGACAAAGCCTGCAATGACAATGCCATGAATGACCATCAGGGCCTTGAGATTGTCGCGGACAATAATGATCGCCGCCATGGCGGCCAGGGCAACCGCCGCCACGGGCAGTTCGCTGGCGGTAAATATGCCTGCCACCTTGCCATAGCCAAGGGCTGTCCAGATCTCGGCGGCAAAATTGTCTCGAAAATCGCGAAAGGCGGTCAGCATCACATAGGACAGGATCAGAAGGACTAGGCCGGGCCAATAGGTGCCAAAAAACGCTGCGCGGTCCTTGGCGGTCATGGGTGCGCGCTTGACGCGGGCCGCCTCATCCTCCGCGGAAGGGGGGGGCAATAGGCCAAGCACCCAAACCGACAGAAACAGGAGCGGGATAAACAGAGCCCCTGCCGTTGCGGGCATCCAGAACCGGTCAATATGGATATCGCTCATCAGCCAGGCCCCGACCGACTTGACCACGCCCGATGAGACAATAAAGCTGGCGCACATGGCCGCGCCGATGACTTCACTAACCCGGCGCCCCTCCATATAGCCAAAAACAAGGCCCCAAATCATGCCCAGAGGCAGGCCGTTCAAAAACAGCATGGCCACATTCCAGGGTGCAGGAATAATTGCAAAGCCGATTAGGGCCAGCCACGACGCGCCAATCAGGACCAGTATGGCCATACCGCGCCGCGCTGGGGGCATTTCCGAAATCACCTTGACCCCGATCATTTTGGACAGGGCATAGCCAATCACCTGAGCTAGGACCAAGGCGATCTTGTAGTCGAGCAAGAAATGCCAGCCGGGCACGGCGTCAAAGGTCGCAGCGGTAAACGGCTTGCGAAAAGCATACATGGAGAAATAGGCACAAAACCCTGCCAGTCCGGCCACAAGGCTGAACACAATAGGATTGGCCCGCGCTAGGGCGCGGCTTAGCCGGTCATTCATTTTGTATTCCCCCGCATGCGGCCGCGTCGCATTCATTTCAAAAACATTGGCCTTAGGCCGCGTGTGTATCAGACTTATGACAAGTCTTTTGCGCCGCGCACAGGCTCAAGAGATTGTCACACACCTGTGATGTGATAGCAGCCTAGAACCGCGACCCTGGACCCCTGAGATTCTATGACCCCAAAGCCCTCTTATGATCTGGCTGTCGTCGGCAGCGGCATTATTGGTCTAGCCTGCGCGCTGGCGGCGGCAAGGCTTGGTAAGCGGGTGATCGTGATCGATCGCGACGCCCAGGCCAATGGCGCTTCGGTGCGCAATTTTGGCTTTGTCACCGTGACGGGCCAAGAGCGTGGCGCGATGTGGAACCGGGCTCGCCGGTCGGCCCAGGTCTGGGATGAGGTTGCCGCGCTTGCGGGCATTCCGGTCCTTCATCGGGGCCTAGTCATGACGGCGCGTCGGCCAGAAGCTGTGGCTTTGCTGGAAGCCTTTTTGCCAACCGAAATGGGCGAGGGGTGCGCGCTGCTGAGCCCCGGCCTGCTCGCAAGGGATCATGCGCATGTGGCCACAGATCAGGTCCAGGCCGCCCTCTATAGCCCCCATGATCTGCGGGTAGAATCGCGCCAAGCTATACCGCGCGTGGCGGCTTACTTGGCAGAGCAATACGGGGTGGTGTTTCAGCGCCAGACAACGGTCACCGCGGTAGAGACCTCAAAAGTCCATACCCAGGGCGGCATTATTGAGGCCGACGCGATCGCGGTTTGTCCGGGTGATGATCTGGTCAGTCTGTTTGCCGATCGTGTGGCCCAATACGGCGTCACCCGTTGCAAGCTGCAAATGCTGCGCCTTGCTAATCCGGGCTTTAAGCTGACTGGGGCGGTGATGTCTGATCTTGGCTTGGTGCGCTACGCCGGCTATGCGGCCTTACCTGAGTCCAAGCCGCTGTTGACCCGGCTGCAAGCCGAACAGGGCCAGCACCTGGCCAATGGCATCCACCTGATCGTGGTCCAGAGCCAGGACGGCAGTCTGGTAGTTGGCGACAGCCACCACTATGGCGCAACGCCTGACCCGTTTGCGCATCAGGCGGTCGATCAATTAATTCTGGATGAATATGCCGCCGTGTTTGGCCAGGCCCCGCCGCCGGTCCTGGAGCGATGGACAGGCACCTATGCCTCGGCATCGGACCGTACGGTCGTGATCGATACCCCCACTGATGGCGTACGCCTGGTTATGGTAACGACAGGGGCCGGGGCCTCGACCGGATTTGCGCTGGGTGAAGAGGTGATTGATCAATTGTTTGCAAAGGCGGCTGTCGCATGACTAGACCTAGTCTGAAGGCATTTGACCTGATCATTTTTGATTGGGCGGGAACCATGGTCGATTTTGGCTGCTGCGCACCAGTGCAGGCCTTGATCGCGGCTTTTGCGCGGCGGGGTGTTGAGATTTCGGACGCAGAAGCCCGGGTCGATATGGGTCAGGCCAAGGCCGACCATGTGCGCGCTATTCTTGGTCGCGCGCCCATGGCAGATCGTTGGACCAAGGCGGTTGGCCATGCGCCTTGCGAAGACGATGTAGCTAGCCTGATGGCTGATCTTGGTCCCTTGATGACTGAGGCCGCCCAGGCCGCCAGCGCCCTGATCCCGGGCGCTTTGGAGACCTATCGCGCGCTTCGGGCCGCTGGCCTGAAAATTGCTTCCTCGACCGGCTATACCCGCGACATGATGCAGCCTGTGCTCGCGGCCGCCGCGGCGCAAGGCTATGCGCCAGATCACCTGGTCTGTGCCAATGAGACCCTAGCCGGACGGCCCACGCCCTTGATGATCTATAAGGCCTGCGCCGAGCTTGGGGTTTGGCCGCTGAGCCGAGTGATCAAGGTAGACGATGCCGAAGCTGGCGTGGCCGAAGGGCGCAATGCCGGGTGCTTTACCATTGGCCTTGCGGCATCCGGCAATGGGGTTGGTCTGTCCAAGCCTGATCTTGACGCACTTGATCCGGCTGAGCGGTCTAAGAAGGTTGCCGCCTCGCGCGCGGGCCTAGTGGCGGCAGGCGCCGATCTCGTGATCGATTCCGTTGCCGATCTTATGCCGGCATTTGAGCTCTAAAGGAGTATTGCGGCTGTTTCAGAGGGCCTGCAGAGCGCTGCGCCCTTGGGTGTGATCATGATGGGGCGGTTGACCAAGATGGGGTGGGCCAACATGGCGGTCAATATAGCGTCCTCGGACACGCCCTCTTCGAGCAAACCGAGTTCCTGCGCCGGCGTGCCGGTTTCGCGCATGAGTTGGCGCAAGCTCTGGCCGGTCTGATGAGAAAGATCGCGCAATTGTTCGGCCGTCCAACCGGCCTTTAAGTATTCAATGACTGTGGGCTGATGCCCGGCCGCCTGCGCCATGGCCACGACATTGCGCGAGGTGCCGCAGGCTGGATTGTGATAAATGGTGACGGGGAAATCGTTGCTGAACATGGGTTTTATCCTTAATCGGTAATTGGATGAGACGCGCGGTCTTGGACCGCCTTGCCGCGCTCGTACCAGGCCTTGCTCGCATTGACGACGGCGACCACGGACAACATGACCGGAACCTCGATCAGGACGCCGACCACGGTGGCGAGAGCGGCCCCGGACTGAAAACCATAGAGGCTGATGGCCGCGGCAACCGCCAGTTCAAAAAAATTGCTAGCCCCAATCAGGGCGGAAGGTCCCGCCACCGCATGGGTTTCGCCAACCATCCGGTTCAAGCCATAGGCAAGGGCTGAATTGAACAGGACCTGGATCAGGATTGGCACGGCCAAAAGGGCGATGATCAGGGGCTGGCGCAAGATCTGCTGGCCCTGAAAGCCAAACAATAGGACCAGGGTCGCCAACAGGGCACAGATCGACAAGGGCTGAAGCTTGGCGAGGACCTTATCGAGCCCGCCTTGGCCAGCCTTGGCCAAGACCAGGCCGCGAACGACCTGCGCGATTATGACGGGCACAATGATATAGAGGCCGACGGATAGCATCAGGGTTGTCCAGGGCACTGTGATCGCGGATAGGCCCAGTAACAGGCCGACAATCGGGGCAAAGGCCACCACCATGATGGTGTCGTTCAAGGCCACCTGGCTCAGCGTGAAATTGGCATCACCCTTGGTCAGATTGCTCCAGACAAACACCATGGCGGTGCAGGGGGCGGCGGCCAGCAGGATGAGGCCCGCCATATAGCTTTGGATCTGGTCGGGCGGCAAAAGCGGACGAAACAGGTTTGCGACAAAGATCCAGGCCAAGAGCGCCATGCCAAATGGCTTGATGGCCCAATTGATAAACAAGGTCACGCCAATACCGCGCCAATGGCTTCGCACCTGGTTCAAGGCCGCAAAATCGACCTTGATCAGCATGGGTATAATCATCAGCCAGATTAGCCCGGCCATGGGCAGATTGACCTTGGCCAGCTCGAGCGCGCCTATGGCCTCAAAGGCCGGTGCAAATAACTGGCCAAGCCCGATGCCGACTAGGATGCAAAGGCCCACCCAAACGGTCAAATAGCGTTCAAATAGGGTCATGCAGGTTCCAATTCGGATAGGGGGTCGCAGGTCTTTAGCGGATCAAGGGCTGCGCTAAGCGGCGCGCAGACTTCAAGGGCCCCGCCGCAACAATCAGAGACCAAAAAGGTCAGCAGCTCGGTCATGGCCGGATAATGCGCGGCATAGACAATAAACCGGCCCGATCTTTGCGCCTGCACCAATCGCGCATGGCTCAATATGGTCAGGGCCGCGGAGAGTGTGTTGGGGATAATGCTCAGGCGCCGCGCAACCTCACCGGCTGCTAGCCCCTCTGGCCCGGCCTGTACGAGCAGGCGAAATATGCCCAAGCGCGTCGGATGGGAGAGGGCAGATAGGCGAGC
>CANGEH010000193.1 GCA_947452665.1 Caulobacteraceae bacterium | reverse complement strand
GGAGACTCGCAGCGTGACCCTAGCCCAACAGGCGCAGGCATTAACAGACCTGGCGAACATGCAATCGCCAAAGGATCGCGAGCGTCTGTTAAGCGCCTTGATCGACCTGTTTGATAATCCAGGCGCCTTAGACCAGATCGACCGCCCGTCGGTTCAGGCCTTGCTTGAAGATATATTGCTTAAACTTGTCGCTCAAGCCGAGCGCGCAATCCGGATGCGCTTGTCCGAACGCATGGCAGAAAAGGTCTGGGCCCCTCCGGCCCTGATGGTCATTTTGGCCATGGACGAGATTGATATTGCCAGACCGGTCATTGCCAATAGCCCGGTCTTGAACGATGCCGCCCTGATCCGGGTTCTGATCGAGGCCACGATCGAGCATCAGATCGAGGTGGCGCGGCGGCCCAATCTTGGCCACGCCGTTGTCGATACGCTTTTAAGTCAAGCCCAACCGGCTGTTCTAACCGCCCTGGCAACCAATGACGCAATACGCTTGAGCCAAAGGCATTTGGAAGACCTGGTCGAGGCCTCGCGGCGGATCGCGGCCCTGCGCAGCCCCCTAGGTCGGCACCCGCAATTGAGCTCAGCGCTTGCGGAGCGGCTCTATGCCTGGGTTGGTCAAACCTTAAAAGAGGCCCTGCTAACCCGGTTTGATCTGGATCCCGACGAATTGGATGCGAGCCTGGCCCAGGCGATTTCAGAAGCGCACGGACTGGCTGATGGCGCGGGGCTAATGCCAAGCCTGCGCGGTCTAGATCCCGATAGGGACCGGCTTGAAATGGAAGACCGCCTGGTCAGCAAATTGCTGGATGCCGACCAATTAAAGCCAAGCTTTCTGTTTCGCACGCTGAGCGAAGGCAAGCTGTCCTTGTTTTGCCGCGCGCTGGGCAGGCTGTGTGGCCAAAATTATGCACGCATGCGACTAGCGATTGATTGCGATACGCCAGAGCGCCTAGCCTTAGCCTGTTATGCGATTGGCATGGATCGCAGCGCCTTTCCCACAGTCCTAAACACAGTGCGCAAGCTTAGCGGCGGGTTCCCTGGCGGAGGCGGCGCTAACAGCGTCCAGGCCGTGTTTGGCGGCCAAGGCCAGGCTGAGGCGGCGATCATGCTCGATGATGCCCTCACCCAGGCTCAAAATACCCAAGGCTGTTTGACAAGCTAGCCCGAGCCAGTCTTGTTCTTTTCCTTATGATGACCCAATTGCCCATGACCCGCCGCCTCTCCTTTGTCGCCAGCGACCGCCCCGAAGCCCAAGAGGCGCGCGCGCGTTTGGCTGAACGCTATGGCGACGTTGGTTTTGAGGACGCCCAGATCGTCGTGGCTTTGGGGGGCGACGGCTTTATGCTCGAAACCCTGCACCGGACCATGGACAAGCTCAAACCCATTTATGGCATGAACCGTGGCTCGGTCGGGTTCTTGATGAATGAATATAGCGAAGATGATCTGCTTGAACGGATCAATGCCGCCGAGCGCGCCATCATCCATCCCCTAGTCATGGTTGCGATCGATTCCAAACGGCGCCAGCACCGAGCCCTGGCGATCAACGAGGTCTCGCTGCTGCGCCAGACCCGCCAGACCGCCAAGCTGAGAATCTGTATTGATGGCAAGGTGCGGCTGAACGAGTTGGTCTGCGACGGGGCCTTGGTTTGCACCCCAGCCGGATCGACCGCCTATAACCTATCCGCCTATGGCCCCATCGTGCCGATTTCGGCCCAGATTCTTGCCCTGACCGCGATCAGCGCCTTTCGCCCCCGCCGCTGGCGCGGCGCGCTATTGTCGCACACGGCCCGCGTGACCTTTGAGGTGCTGGAGGCCGACAAGCGGCCCGTCAGCGCTGTGGCCGATAATTTTGAAGTCCGAGACGTGGTCGAGGTGCATGTCGGAGAGGACCGGGAAATCAGTCTATGCATGCTGTTCGATGCTGGCCACAGCCTAGACGAGCGCGTCTTGAACGAGCAATTTTCCAGCTAGGCCATTAACCCGATCGTGTTAAACGTGTGTTAGGCTGCCGTTCGTGTTTCGATCGGGCCCATACCTTGCCATGTCCAACCCGCCACTTGACCCGCAAGACCTGATCGCCAAGGCCGAGGCCGCGCTCGCCGCCCTGTCCGACCAGTTTGGACCATGGCTGCAAGGCGAACTGACCAAGCTTGAGGCCGCCCGCGCCGATCTGGACCTAGACCCTTTAGATGTCTCGGCTCTGGACGCCCTGCATCATCACGCCCATGATCTCAAAGGCTTGGGCACAACCTGCCAGTTTGCCAGCATTACGCGGCTAGCCGCGTCCCTTTGCCATTTGGTCGCCGCCCACCTACCCGGCCATCCACCACGCCTTGACCTGATCGACGCCCATATCCAGGCCATCAAAATCGTCTTGACCGAAAATCTTGGCAATGCCGACCAAGACCCGGCGCGGACCATGATTGAGGCTCTAGAGCGGGCGGTGGAGGACTTGGGCGTGCCTTAATTCAAGGCTGACATGGGCTCTTCGACTGCGCCATAACCGGCGTCATGCGGGATGACCAGCACCGGGCCACCCTCGCGCTTTTCGACCTTGGGCTCAACCGTGACCAAAGGCCGGGCGATGGCGCGGCTCATGGCGTCCTGCGCATCAACGCTTTCGGCCAAGAGCTGCAGATTCATCCGGGTTGGAAAAATCACCTTGCGAGCGCCCGAAGCAGCCAGACGCAGGGCCTCAGCTGGCGCAATCCATTCACTGTCCACTGTCTCCCAGCCATCACAGGCCGCCAATTGGTCTTCTGGCGCACGAGCGACATAAAACCAGGTGTCAAACCGCTTTGGCATCATGGACGGCGTGATCCATCGGGCAAACGCCGACAAGCTGCCGAGGTCTAAAAACAGGTCAAGCTCATGGATAAGGTCGATAAAGGCGCGTTGATCCTGCGCCACGGCATCGCGCGCGGCATGGGCGGTATCGCTGCCCGTAAACATGGCCCCAGAGGCGTCGCGGGCCAGCAATATGCCCGCCTCTTCATAGGCTTCGCGGATGGCGGCAATGCGCAGCTCGCGCTCAATTTCTGGAAAAGCTTCCCAGCCCAATGACCGCGCCGCCCAGCCCGTGTCATGATCGCCCGCATGGGTCTTGCCGCCTGGAAACACCAGGGCGCCGGAGGCAAAATCGATCTGGTGATGGCGCTTGACCATCAAGACTTCAAATTGGGGCTGATCGCGCACCAAGAGTATGGTTGCAGCGGGGCGGATGGCGGCAGGTTCAGTGGTCATAGGCTTTCCTCTTGGCCCCTATCGCGGCATGGGTCCGTCCCTATGGTGAAGCAATTTGCGGTGTGATCAAGCCGCAGCCTTGGTGATGGCTGAGACTTTTGTCCTAACGCTGCGCTGCAGCCGGTCCAACCGGTCGAGCAAATAGTCGAGATCTTCGCGGCTAACCTGATGGGGCTGGGTTAAAAACCTTTGCAGCATCCGCTCCTTAAACCGTTCGCGATCATTAACGCGGCCATCAAAGCTCAAGCTGTGAAAGGCCTCAATGGCCGCTTGAAAGGCTGGAAACAGACGGTGGGGCAGGCCTGCGCGCTCATATACGGCGCGAAAGCCCAGCGGCCCGGAATCATGCACCATCAACCAGACCCGGGCATGCGGCAGGCCCGATAACTGTGCCAAGCCGTGCTCAAAAAAGCTCATCATGCCCTGGGCAAGCCCCCTCAGTAGCAAGGATGAGGTTAGTCGATTGACCGTATACAGGTGTTGCACAAAGCCAACCAGGTCGTCCCTCGTCTCAATCTCGTCAATAAGGTCAACAACCGCGCGCTCCAGAGTGCCGGTGGCGATTTCGGCGGCAAGGTTTGGCGACACATCATGGTGCGAGACCAGGTGATCGCGGACCTGATCGGAAACCAGGCTGACCAGCTTTTCCAAAACCGATTTCGGAAGCGCTCGGCGATAGGCCAAGGTGGCCATTATGGTGTCGGTATTGGCAAACCGGTCGACCACCTTGTTCAAGGCCCGCTCTGAGAACATGGCATTGTCATTGCGACACGCTGTGCGTACCGCCTCGGGTACACCAAAATCGGCAATGATTCCGGTCACCCGTTCAGACAGTCTGGGCCTCAAGGCAATAGCAACCTGTCTTGCGGCGCCCGCGACCTGTAAGATTTCCACCAGATCCTCATCCGTAAAGGCCGGGGAATAGTTCAACAGCGGCAGGGCAATTTCATCAATATCTTGGAGCAGGCGAAGCGCCACATCCCGAGGCACGAGCGGCGAATTGGTCAAGGTCTTGACCAGCGCCTTGCGCACCATCTGGCTGGCATCGGCAGCGACAAACCGTAATATGTCCTGAGCCTCTTTGCGTTCCTTTGGTGTCAAAACCGTCTTGGCCAAGACACCACACAGGCTTTGTGCCGCAACCGCACGATCATCGGCGCTACCGCCTCTGACCAGCACCTTGAGGTCGGCCGATGTTAACGCGCTAAGGGTCGTCGCCAAATCAATTCATCCCATCTGGATTGCCATAACCAGATCACCCCCCATGATAGTTTGGTAAGCTTAACGAACACTTTCCGGCCGATGGCGCGCCCTACCCTCTTCCCACTGCGCCTGAGCCAAGACACAATGGCGTCAAATCGCGCCACAAGCGAAACATCGAAGCAAGATTGGGGATGCACGTGCTCGAAGGTTTGAAGATCATTGAACTGGCCACCTATATTGCCGCGCCGGGGGCTGCGGGCATAATGACCGATTGGGGCGCCGAGGTGATCAAGATCGAACAACCCGGCGGCGACCCGATCCGCAAATTCTTCGACAGTATTGGTTCAGACCAGGCCGCCAATCCGGTGTTTGAACTGGATAATCGCGGTAAGAAGTCGATCGTTCTGGACATATCCAAGCCCGCTGGACGCGATGTCCTGGTTCGCTTGATCCAGACCGCTGATGTCTTCCTGACCAATGTGCGCCCCGCGGCCTTAAAGCGCGCCAGACTGGATC
>CANGEH010000192.1 GCA_947452665.1 Caulobacteraceae bacterium | reverse complement strand
TCGGCGCGATGAATTTGTGCGCCATAAGGCCTTGGATGCAATCGGCGATCTTTATGTGCTCGGCGCGCCCATTCTAGGCCGGTTTGAAGGCATATTGGCCGGGCACGGGATTAATAATGCGGTGGTGCTGGCCTTGCTCGAGCAGCCATCAGCCTGGCGCATGACCATGCCCGCATTGGATCAGCCCATGGCCCTGGCCAAGGCGGGATAAACAAAAAGGCCGCACCCCCAAGGATGCGGCCCTTTTTAAGGGTCGTTCAGATCCAGCCTATCGGTATTGCTGAATCCGTGTGGTCCTAAGGCCTGCTAGGCCATGGCTTTCAATCGAGTGCTGCCAACTGGAAAATTCCTCATTGGTCAGTTGATAACGCTCGCAAGCCTCATCAAAGCTCATCAGCCCGCCGCGCACCGCAGCCACAACCTCGGCCTTGCGACGGATCACCCACCGGCGTGTATTGCTGGGGGGCAGGTCGGATAGGGTCAAGGCTTCTCCCGTCGGCCCTATCACGTATTTTTCGCCTCTGCTATTGAGGCGGTGTTGCTGCAACATGGCTCTTCGCCCTTCTCATCACCAACATTGAGTTAGACGTTAGACCAGCTGAAATAATACCGACTTAAGTAACATAGTAAAAACTTCCTTAACTTGCCGCCTCTTTGGCGGCATGCTCTGGCCCTTGAGAAGCCGCAAAAACACGTCATGGTCCTAGGGCGTTTTTACCGCTTAATACTAATCAACTCGTCCAGCATCTGGTCGGCGGTGGTTATGATCTTAGACGAGGCGGAATAGGCGCGCTGGGTGGTGATCAGGCCCGTAAACTCGCTGGTCAGATCAACATTCGAGGCTTCCAATTGACGACTGGCGACAACGCCAGCCCCGCCAAGGCCCGGAACCTTGAGGTTGAAATTGCCGCTGTCAAAAGTCTGGTTCAGCGAACCGCCCGTTGAAACACTCAAACCGTCTGCATTATTGAAGGTTGCCAAGGCAATGGTCGAAAGGCCAACCACGGCCCCATTATTGAACACAGCCGATACGGTGCCAGAGGAATCGACCGCAATTTCCTGCAGATTGCCTGTGGCCTTGCCGTCGGTCGTAACATTGGTGACCTGGGTCACGCCGGCGTTTTGCCGAAAGGCGGTCGCGAGGTCAAAGTTTAGGGTCAGGCTGTCAACGCCAAGTGTAGAAGCCCAGCGCAGGCCGGTCGATGCACTCGAGGCACCAATGTTCAGCTGTTGTGCGCCGGCAGCACCAAACAGGGTTGAATTCGCAGCATCCAAGGTGCCGTCAGGCGTGAACTTGAGTAGGCCAAACGTGATCAAGCCGTTTGTATCACCCGCCAATTCGGCGTCTTTTCCTCCAATTTCCGCATACCATTCATTTGCGGCCTTTTTCAAAACCGATAGGGTCAAGCTTCGGGTGTTTCCCTTGGAATCAATAACCGGAATGCTGATTTCGAAGTCGGGCTTGGTGCCCTTGGTTGGGTCAGCGGCATACAGGGCCATGTTATTGACCGTCGCAGGTGGGGTAGGGGTGTTGGTATAGGTTGCTGCTCCGGCCGATATGGCGGTGGCATCATTGATATTGGCGCCGACGCTGACGGCCGTACTTTTAACGGCAATCCCTGAAAGGCCCGTAACCTTAATCGGTACCAGCTTGTTTAGGTCGGAAACGTCATAGTCGATATCGCCCAATGTATCCTGCGGCCAGCCCAGCAAATATTGGCCGTTACTATTTTTTAGATATCCAGCCGGATCCGCTTGAAAATCCCCAAGCCGCGTAAATGAGCGCACATCGGTAGGCGTTAGGCCGGTGCTCTTGTCTGAGACCACAAAGAATCCATTGCCGGCGACGGCTAGGTCGGTGGGCTGGTTTGTCCTTTGAAGCGTGCCGGCCTGGGATATGAATTGGCGAATCTTATTAACGACCCCAGTGCCATTGAAGGCACCGGTTGCGCCATCGGACGTCTTACCTGCGACCAGTTGTTGAAACGAGGTGCCATTCTTCTTATAGGCCGTTGTATTCACATTCGCGATATTGTTGGAAATCGTGGACATGGCCTCGGAATTGGAGGAGAGGCCCGAAACGCCAATCAGTAGGGATGAACCAATACCCATAATCTACTTCCTTCTAGATGAGGTCCGATCATCAAAGTGGGACCTGGTTTGATCTTTCGGCAGGCCCGGGTGCAAAACCGAACCGTTGAATTTTAAGAGACGTTGGCCACACCGATTACGCCAGAAGAGGGCACCTTGTTTGTGCCCAGCGACAACAGGACAGAGCCGTTCACATTCTCAACGCCAGTGACGAGGCCCTTGATAAAGGGGGTTATTTTCGCACTCACATTGCTGGCATTATTGGTTGTGATGGTGGCGACATAGGGCCCCCCGTCGGGTAGGGTTGTCCCGGTATTTGTGACCCCGTTCCAGCTATAGGTCTTTCGTCCCGCCGTAAGGTCGGCAATCGCGCCGCTATAGACAATGGCCCCATTGGGACTCTTGATCTCTATGCTGGCGGATGTGATCCCGGCGGGCAGGTCATAGCTCCAATCGGCCTTGCCCGATTGCAGCATATTGGAATTGGTATTCACCGTTGCGACCTTGCCGATCAGATTGACGGCCGAACCGATCGATTCTGAACTTTGATTGACCAGTTTGGTGAGCAATTCATTGGACAAGAGCTGTTGCTCGACCCCGCTCATTTGGGTCAATTGCTGGGTAAATTCGTTATTATCCAGCGGCTTGGTGGGGTCCTGATTTTTCAGCTGTGTGGTCAATAGGGTTAGAAAGGTCTGGTAATTGGTCACCAGCTTGTCGCGGCTATTATTGATCGTCGCGCTGGCCGCGGCCGTGCTGGCGTTTGTTGCCGCGGTCGTGGCGGGGTTTGAGGCTGAGGCGGTCGTAACCATGGTCTAGATCCTCACATCAATGCTGCGGGAATTTGAAGCGGTATAGGCCTTGGCGGCCGCAAGATCGGTCAGGGTGGCTGTGTCACTGGCCTCAATAAAGGCCCGCGTGTGACCTGGGCCTTGGCGCTGATCATGCTGGGCCTGCTGCTGGGCTGTGCCAAAGCCTTGGCGGCTAGTGTCGCTAAAGCTCAGCCCGTTCTGCGAGACCTGAAAACCTGATTGCTCGAGGCTCTTTTGCAGCTCGGCGGCCCGGCCGCGCAATTCAGCGGCGGCTTGCGGCGTATCAAACACCATTGAGGCCGTCAGCTCGCCCTTTTGATTGATAGAGATTTGGACATCAACCTTGCCCAGGCCCTCGGGGGTCAGGCTGATATCAAATTGCGCCGAACGCCCGCCAGACTTGCGAAGGATTTCGTTTGCCAGCAGGGGGACGGTTTGAGCCGTAGCCGTCGTCTGGCGATCCGCACTTGAGGCTTGGGTCTGGCTCGTGGCGGCCAGGGGCTGGATCACGGGTGTGTCCTTGGCCTCGGTCGCGACAGCCGGGGCTGCCGTCTCCGCCTTGACCATGAGGCGCGGGGCCCCACCTGCCTGGCCGCCCTGGCTCTGAGCGTCTTGCTCGAGGCCGCCCTGGCCTTGCTCGCCACTTGGGCTTGCTGGGGCCGTCGCCGGTCGAGCTGTTGGCGCCAAAGTATTGTCTGCTGTCCGAACCGGTACGGGTGCGGGCCGTGCGGCCTTTGCCTGTCCGATGGTCTCAGGCGGCAGCGTGGCGGCAACGCTATCGGCCGGATCGGACCCGGCTGGCTCTGCAGCCGTCACTAAGGCGGTCTGGTAAGCAATGCGCTCGGGCACAGGGGCCAGACCTGGCTTGGGCACCGCTTCTGGGGCCTTGGCAGCAATAATGGCTACAGTCGGGACGGCTTCTGGCGCGACTGACGGCGCCTTGACCGGGTTGGTGTTGGCCAGCATTGCGCCCGTATTGACGAGTGCCATAGCCGCGCCGTCGTCCGTGGCGGGCGGGGTGCCAAGGGTATCAAGGCCGGCTTGAGGGTCATCGGCTCGATTTGCAACCAGGGCATCCATCCCAGACGCGTTGGACACGGACAGGGTGCTGAGCGGCGCATCAAGGGCAGGCTTAGTGGTCGCCGCAACCACAATCGGCACAGCCGGATCGATATTGAGCTTGGCCACTATGGCGTCAAGCACAGGCGGCAAGGACTGGGCCGTCGCGGGCGGCCGAGATAGGGGCGCTATTGGCGCATTGTCGGCCACGTCTATGGACGGGTTTGCCCCATCGGACGGGTTAGAGACCGCCTGTGTGGTCACCGGCGTAGGGACCGCAGCCGGGGCGGCGGGGGCAGGCCCGGCATGGCTTGGCTGAGCCTGCGTTTGCGGCTTGATCAAGGGGTTGAAGCTGATCCTAGCTTCGGGCGTCCGGTTGTGGGTCGGCGCATCGGGCGCAGGGTTTGCTAAAGGCGGCGCGACGTCTTTGGTCAGCTTGTCGTCCGAGGTCGAGGCGGGCAAGCTTATCGCTGGACTAGGGGCCGCAGCGGGCGCTGTGTTATCTGCAAGCGCCCCGATTTTTGCCGCGCCTGCCCTAGGCGCAAGGCTTGGGCTCAGGCCCGGCAAGGCCGCGTTCGCCTCGGCAGCGCCGGGACCGGCGGCAACGCGATCTGCTGTGGGCGCCTGCGAAGCCTGGGGCGAAGCGGCGACTATCGTGACCATGGGCGCGATGGGCAGTGGGATTTGCGCCTGGACGACCGTTTCCGACGACGCTGGCTGATTGGCTATGTCTGTCTCGGTAGGCCTAGGCTCTAAGGGTTCGTCCAGTTTCGGTGCTGTGGGGATCAGGGCCTCTGTAACCACCGCCACGCTCTGGTCGCCTGTTTCGGTCTGGACTAGGGCAGGGACCGGGGCAGGGACCGGGGCAGGCGCGTGAACCAGAGCCGAGAGGGGCGGTCCAGCCGCGAGCGAAACGCTGAGCGTGTTTGGCAGGTTCGCGGGGATTGCTGGGCTGGCGATCGCAAGCGCGGGCAAGGGTGGCGAGGTTGGGTCGGTTTGGGCTGGCGCTAATGCCTCGGCCAATATGTC
>CANGEH010000191.1 GCA_947452665.1 Caulobacteraceae bacterium | reverse complement strand
GGGGCTCGGTTAAGGGGAAAAAGCCCGGCGCGTTAAAGTCATTATTAAACTTGGCGGCAATGTCGCGCGTCAGCTCCAAATGCTGTTTTTGGTCCTCGCCGACGGGAACCTGGGTGGCCTTATAGACCAAGATGTCGGCGGCCTGGAGCACGGGATAGGTATAGAGCCCGACGCTGGAGCGTTCCTTATGCTTGCCCGATTTTTCCTTAAACTGGGTCATGCGGTCTAGCCAGCCGAGCCGCGCCACGCAGTTGAAAATCCAGGCGAGCTCGGCATGGGCGCGGACAGCCGATTGCGGGAAGATCGCCGCCTTGGCCGGATCAACACCGGCCGCCAGATAGGCCGCCGCAATCTCGCGGGTCTGGGCGGTGAGCTTGGCTGGGTCCTGCCAGACCGTGATGGCGTGCAGGTCAACCACGCAGAAAAAGCACTCGGTCTGGTCTTGCAGGGCGACAAACTTGGTCAGGGCCCCCAGATAATTGCCAAGATGCAGGGCGCCAGAAGGCTGGACCCCAGACAAGACCCGGCTAGGGCCGGTATAGGCAGGGACAGGGGCGGCGGAAGATTCAGGTTCGGTCATCAGGGCTTGGCTCTAATCCAGATCGATCGGGGGCGCGGTGTCCGCCTCAGACTTGGCGGGCCGCTTCAATGCGCCTTTTACCTCAGCTAGGGTCAGACCACCAAAGCCAAACAAGGCCAAAGGATAAAGCAGTCCAGCCAAGCCCACGACGGACAGGACCGCCAACTCCTTGGCGCCCAGGGCCTTGGTGGTGCCAATGGTCAGCTGGATGAACTGGAACGGGGCCTCGACCATTGGGCGCCAATGCGAGGCCGCCGCCATGCCAAGACCAAGGGTCAAGGTGGCCAGTGCGATCTTGCCAATCCGGCTCCAGGCCGCGAGGCTGGGCGTATAAACCTTGCGGCGGGCCAGAGCCGAGACCATCAAGACCACGTTTAGCCAGGCTGCTGCACTGGTTGCTGCCGCAATACCCTGCACCCCGACCAGCCGAAATAGGATTATGCCCAGCACCACATTGGCCGTCACCGAGGCCAGCGCAAAGGTCATGGGCCCGCGTGTGTCTTGCCGCGCAAAAAACGCTGGCGACAGGATGCGCGTCAGCACAAAGGCTGGCACGCCCCAACCATATTGCAGCAGGGTCTTGGCGGTTTCGTGCGAGTCATAGGTCGTGAACAGGCCGCGTGTGAACAGGCCATCGATCAGAAAATACGGCATGGCCACTAGGGCGGCCGCGGCGGGCAGGCAAAAGGCCAGCGCCAGAACAATGCCCTCATCCATGGCGCTTTGGGCATCCTTCTTATCGCCCGCATGCACGGCGCGCGACAGGCGCGGCAAGAGGGCCACCCCGATCGCCACCCCAACCAGGCCCAGCGGCAACTGATAGAGGCGGTCAGCCACGCTGAGCCAATTGCGCGCGCCATTGACGCTGGAGACCAGATTGCCTGAGATAAAAATATTGATCTGGGTGGCGCTGGCGGCAATCGCGCCGGGGACGGCCAAGACCAAGAGCTTGCGAATCTCTGGCGTCAAGCGCGGCAGGCGCCAATGCACCTGGGCCCCCGACTTGCGCACGCCCCAGGTTAATAGCGCCGACTGGGCAACACCCGAAACCACCACCCCATAGATTGCCCAGGTCGCCGCCGCCTTGGCCTCATGCTGGGGCAGGACAAAGATCAGCATCATCAGGTTTAACAAGGTCGGGGCCGCCGCAGACAGGATAAACCGGCCCCTGGCATTCAAGACCCCCGACAAATGCGCTGTGATCGCCATACAGGGCAGATAGGGCATGGCGAGTTGGGTCAGCAGCACCGACAGTTTGAACTTGTCCGGGTCTGTCACATAGCCAGGATTCATCGCAATCATCAGCCACGGCATGGCCAATTGGGCGACAATGGTCAGGACAATAGTGGCTGCGGCCAAGGACGCCATGGCATCGGCCGCCAGCCGATCGGCGGTCTCTTCGCCATCCTCGGTAAGGGATTTGGAATAGGCCGGAACAAAGGCTGCGGCAAACGCGCCCTCGGCGAAAATCCGACGAAACAGGTTTGGAAAGGCAAGCGCCGTGGCATAGGCATCGCCCGCGATCGTGGCACTGGCGCCAATGCGGGCCGTGACGACCAGATCGCGCGCCAGACCCATAAATCGGCTGACCAGGGTCAGGGCCGAATAGACCAAGGAAGAGCGCATCAGGCTTTGGCCAGCCTTTGGGGCTGAACCGGACTTGGACCTGGGCTCGGGTTCGGGCGAGGTCGGTGGGGGCAAGGTCTGGGTCACGCGCCGGGCCTAGACCGTGACCTGATTGGGGTCAAGCACAAGACAGTACAACCCCTAGCGCCCAACACTGGCACGGGCCCTTTGTAGCCTCAATCGCCCCTTAATCTGGGCCCCGGCCTCATCGTCTTCGAGCACCAACAAAAGCGCCGATTTCAGGGCCTGCAAGGCCTTGGCATCTGTCAGTTTTTGGCCCTCCGCATCATGGACATAAAACGCATCAATGGCGCGCTCGCCATAGGCATCAATATGTGCCGATTGGATCGAAAGCTCAGCCTGGGCCAGGGCACGCGACAGGTCTGCCAGCAGGCCAGGTCGGTCACGGCCCGAGGCCTCAATCACGGTCGATTCCTCAGAGGCATCATTATCGATGACCACGGAGGCTGAAATCGAAAAGGCCGCTGCCCGGCCAAGTTCGACCCTGGCCTTGGCCTCAATCATCGGGGTCTCGCCGCGCGCGGCGGCCTCTAGCAAGGTCACCAACCGGTCGAGATTGCGCGCATTGTCGCAGCCAAACGGACTGCCGCCCATATCCTGAACATAGAAAACGTCCAGCGCCTGACCCGCCCGCGAGGTATAGACCCGGGCCCCGACCACATTGGCCCCCATACTGGCCATGACCTGGGCTAGATCGGCAAACAGGCCCCGGCGGTCGGCCGCCGCAACGGTGATTTCAGCAGCGTTTCGCCCCGCTATGATCCGGGCATTGGCCGCAGCCCCGCCCTGTTCGGCGGCCCTTAGACCAAGCCGTGCGTGAACCGTGTAATCTTCAGCCGAAAAGCCTGCAAAATAGGCATCCTCCATGCCTGCCACCCAGGGCTCAAGCGCCGGATCAGCGGTGACCAATTGGCTTCGAACCAGATCGGCCGCGCCATGCTGTTGGCGCAAGACCGAGGCGGTGGGGTCTGAGCCGCGCCCGCCGCGGAATACGGCCTCTGTTGCGCTAAACAGTTCGCGCATGAGCTGGCCCTTCCAGCCATTCCAGACCCCCGGACCGACGGCGCGGATATCGGCCACGGTCAGGACCAGCAAGAGCCGCATCCGTTCTGGATTTTCCATAATCTTGGCAAAGGCCGTCACGGTGCGCGGATCGCCAATATCGCGCTTTTGGGCAAAGTCACTCATAACCAGATGGTGTTCGACCAGCCAGGCGATCAACTCAATGCGCTCACGCTCAAGGCCCAAACGCTCACAGGCCGAGCGCGCAGCCCGGGCCCCGGCCTTTTCCTGACCGCCCTCTCCGCCCTTGCCGGTATCGTGCAAGAGCATGGCCAAGAACAAGGCCTCGCGATCCTCGATCAGGGGCCAGATGCTCAAGGCCAGCGGGTGATCCTCGCCCAGCCGCCCGGCCGCAATATCGCCAATCACGCCGACCGCGCGCAGGGTGTGCTCATCCACCGTATAAGAGTGGTACATATTGAACTGCATCTGGGCGACAATACGGCCAAATTCGGGAATGAAGCGGCCCAAAACCCCGGCCTCATTCATCAAGGTGAGGGTGCGATAGGTGCGTTTGCTGCGCGCCAGCACGCTCAAAAACGCCTTGGTGGCTTGCGGATCACGGCGCAGTTTTGAGGTGATCAGGTGCAAGGTCCGGGTTAGGGCGGTAAAGGCATCAGGGTGCAGGTCCAGATCGCGCTGATCGGCAATCTCAAATAGGCGCAGAATATTGACCGGGTCCTGCTCGAAGGTTGAGACACCCTCGACCGTCAAACGTCCGCCATCGACCAAAAAGCCTGGCGCATCTAGGGCCTTGCGGCCTGCCTTTTTTGCCCCCGGCAAGAAGCGCGACAGGCCCTGAGGCTGGCGTTTGGATTCCTCAGATTCCAGTTGCGCACAGAAGGTGCGGGTCAAGGCCCCGACCTCCTTGGCGATCAGGAAATAGCGGCGCATGAACCGCTCGACCGCAGGCGCATCACCCCGGTCGCCATAGCCCATACGCCTTGCAATCTCGGGCTGAAGGTCAAAGGTCAGGCGCTCCTCGGCCCGGCCTGTAACAAAATGCAGATGGCTACGCACCGCCCACAAGAAATCAAAGGCCCGGATAAAGGCCCGCACCTCGCGCTTTTCAAAGAAATCCAGCTTGACCACGCCATCGACATTTTCGGCCGGATGCAGATACTGCGCGATCCAGAACAGGGTGTGCAGGTCGCGCAGCGCACCCTTGCCCTCCTTGACATTGGGCTCGACCAGATAGCGCGAAGCCCCGGCGCGGTGATGGCGCTCATCGCGCTCTTTCAACTTGGCGCCAACAAATTCCGCGCCCGTGCCCTTGACGACCTCATTGCGAAACCGCGCGCGCAATTCCTCAACCAACCGCTCATCGCCGGTCAAGCGCCGACCCTCAAGCAGCGAGGTACGGATGGTAAAGTCTTCGCGCGAGAGCCGGATGCATTCCTCGACCGTGCGCGAGGCATGACCCACCTTGAAGCCGAGGTCCCACAAGGCATAAAGCATAAATTCGATCACGCTCTCGGCATGGGCAGTTTGTTTATAGGGCCGCAAAAATAGCAGATCGAGATCGGAAAACGGCGCCAAGGCCCCGCGGCCATAACCGCCAACCGCCAGCAAGGCTAGGCGCTCGCCCTCGGTTGGGTTGCGGGCGCGAAACACATGGGTGGTGGTAAAATCAAATAGGGCGCAGACCACCTCGTCGGTTACACCCGACAAGAGCCTTGCCGTCTCAATGCCGCCCGCCCCGCTTTCCAGCCGCTCTTTTGCGATCATGCGGCCGCGAAACAAGGC
>CANGEH010000190.1 GCA_947452665.1 Caulobacteraceae bacterium | reverse complement strand
GGCAAGGGGGTCAGGCCACCCAAGATCACGACCTCGGACTCGCCGCGCCTAACCCGCCACAGCGGCGGTCCAGGCGGAATGCCGGTCACGGTCAGTTCCTCGATCACGGCACTGGTATCCATGGGCGCTTCGATGGCGGCCTTTGCCGGCAGCGGCGGAATAGGCACCACGGCCCAGCCCACGAGGCAAAGCCCGCCAATGCCAACCAAAATAGACCGAATCGAAAGGGCCATTCCCATTTCCAAAAAACAAAATTATCAAATTGCGTATTCAGACCGTCTCAGTGCGGATGATCGACTCAATCGCACCATTATCTTAAATAGTGTTATTTTTAATATCCCCAAAAATAGTATAATGGCGACAAGATTTGAAGTGTTAAGTGTAATAATTCATACGTTCTTTGGGCGCAGGATCCTAGGCACATGTCGGTCATTTTGAACCTGATCTGGTTTATCCTCGGCGGATTTGCCGCTGGGTGTGCGTGGCTGCTGGCCGCCTTAATCCTAGGCATTACGATTGTCGGCCTGCCCTGGGCCATGGCGGCGGGGCGGATCGGTCTGTTCAGCTTTTTTCCGTTTGGCAGCAAGGTGGTTGACCGCTCCAGCATGACGGGTCGTCAGGACCTGGGCACGGGCGGATTTGGATTTTTGCTGAATGTGGTCTGGTTTATTCTGGGCGGCTGGTATGTGGCGCTTGTGCATATGGTGGTCGGGGTCTTGCTACTTTTACCCATCATCACCATTCCGTTTGCCCTGCAGCATTTCAAGCTGGCAGGCATTGCCATGGCCCCGGTCGGCAAGACTGTGGTACCGGCTTGAGCCATGATCCCGGTTACAGACACACTCAGCCTTCAGGACAATGAACTGGAGATCAGCTTTATCCGCGCCTCAGGCCCCGGCGGGCAGAATGTCAATAAGGTCTCGTCGGCGGTGCAATTGCGCTTTGACGCGCGCCGATCCCGGTCCCTGCCCAATGATGTCAGCATAAGGCTTCAAGCCCTAGCGGGCAGTCGCCTGACCCTAGAGGGGGTGATTGTGATAACGGCCGATCGCCACCGAACCCAGGAACGCAATCGCGCCGACGCCATAGAGCGGCTGGTGGACCTGATTGCCAAGGCCGCCTATCGCCCGCCCGTGCGCCGAGCAACCAAACCGACCAAGGCCTCCAAGGTGCGCAGGCTGGATTCTAAGGCCAAGCGCGGTGACATAAAATCCAATCGCGGCCGCCCCTCGACATCAGACTAGGCTTGCCAATCGCTGGCATTGGGCTAGCTTCCCCGACTAACCCCGCCTCGCCCTAGGAGCCCCATCTTGCGCACGCCCCTCGCCCTTCTGACCGCCGCCAGCCTGACCCTCTTGGTTGCGGCCTGTAGCAAGCCCGCCTCGGCCCCAGAAGTGTCTGCCGACACAGCCACCCCCGCGGCGGCAGGTGAGCCTAGCGACCATGAAAAGGCCGAATTGCTAGCCTCCCTGCCCGCCCCCTACAACACTGGCGACCTGGAAAATGGTAAGCGCAAATTTGCCATGTGCCGCTCGTGCCACACCATTAATCAGGGCGGGCCCAACATGACCGGCCCCAACCTTTATGGCGTTTTTGGCCGCAAGGCAGGCTCGGTTGAAGGCTTTGCCTATTCCGACGCGGTCAAGGCCGCTGGCTTTACCTGGGATGCTGACCATCTGAATAATTGGCTGGCCGATCCTCGCGGCTTCATGCCTGGCACCAAGATGAGCTTTATGGGCCTGAAAGAGCCCAAGGACCGGATCGATGTCATCGCCTATCTCAAGGTCGAGACCGGCTATAAGCCTGAATAAGCAGGGACCCGCTCAAGGCCTCCCCCAAGCCGGGGGAGGCAGGTCTGCAAACCCCTTAGGCCAGGGCCTCAGCCGCGGCTTGCGCCTTGATGCGCTTGCGCTCAATCAGCCACACGCACCAGATCGAGACCTCGTAAAGCAGGATCAGCGGTATGGCCAAGGTGATCTGGCTGATCGGGTCAGGCGGCGTCACCACAGCCGCGACAATGAATATGCCCAAGATCGCATAGCGCCGGCCCGACCTTAGCATTTTGGACCCTACCACCCCGGCCTGACCCAGCAGGGCCAGGACCACAGGCAGTTGGAAACACAGGCCAAACGCTAGGAGCAAGGTCGTCACCAGGGTCAGATAGTCCGACACCTTGGGCAAGAGCTCGACGCTGATATTGCCCGCGCCAAAAATCTGCTGGGACAAGGAAAACCACAGCACAAAGGGCAGCATGACAAAATAAACCAGAGCAGCGCCTGCCGTAAACAGAATGGGTGAGGCAATCAAGAACGGCAAAAACGCGCGCCGCTCCTTGGCATATAGACCCGGCGCGACAAAGCGATAGAGCTGCCAGGCCAGCACCGGAAAGGTCACTATGACCGCGCCAAAGCCAGCGACCTTGAGCTGGGTGAAAAAGAATTCCAAAGGCGCGGTAAAGACTAGCTTCAGGCCATGCCCGGCCATGCCGGGGGCCTTGTGCACGCCGGTCAAGACCAACAAAAGATCGAAATAGCCGTGCTTGCCCCCGGCCGCATTTTGCGCCGCCAGCAAGCCCGCCGCGACCTCGAACGGATGCAGCAGGAACAGATAGATTTGTTTGGCAAAGGCAAAACAGACGCCAAACCCAATCATCAGGGCGGCAACACACACGATCAAGCGCTGCCGCAGTTCGATCAGGTGCTCCATCAAGGGCGCACGCGACGCCTCAATATGGGCTTCATCCCGCGGCGGCATCAGGTCTCGACCTCTGGCGTGGCCTTTGGTTTGCGCGGCGCGCGTGGTTTGGGTTTGGGCTTGGCCACAGGCTCGACGACTGGCTCCGACGCCGCACTGACCATGCCCATCGGGTGAAACTGAACGCCGCTCTTGGGATCATTCAGGACCTGATCAATCTCTTGCATAATCGGGTTCGGGCTGGCGTCAGGCAAGACATCGGCGAGCCGGGCATTGCGCATGGCCTCAACTTCGCGGCGCAGGTCATCGAGTTCGGACTGACGGGCCATGTCTTCGAAACTGGCGCGAAACTCATTGGCCATGCCGCGCAGCTTGGCCAGAAACTGCCCGGCCTTGCGCATCAAGGCTGGAAGATCTTTTGGACCGACCACGATCAAGGCGACCGCCGCAATCACCAGCAGTTCGGTAGCACCGACCTCAGGCAGCATCACTCATTACCTTGCAATAAAAATCTAGGGCCAGACCTTGGCCGCCATTGGCCAGATTGGCTAGTGGCGCGCCTCGTCCTTATCGGTTCGCGGCAAGGGGGTCGCAGCAGGCTCGGCAGGCTTAGGCGTGTCTTCGCCCTTTAGCCCGTCACGAAAGGCGCGAATGCCCTTGGCCGCATCGCCCATCAAGGCCGACAGCTTGCCGCCGCCGCCAAACAGAACGGCACCGACGCCGATTACAATCAACCAATGCACCCAACTCATCGAACCCATGGCGCGCCTCGCTAAAAATTTCGATCCCGTTTCAGTAACGGATCCAGTCTGATGTCAGCCAATATAGGCCATAACGCGGCACGTCGCCAGAAAAGCGACATCAGACAACGCAAAATGACTAGGCGGCTTTAGAGATAACCTGATTGCGCCCAGCGGCCTTGGCCTCATAGAGCGCCAAATCAGCACGCTTTAGCACCGCGTCCATCTGGTCACTAGCCCCAAGGGTAGCGGCGACCCCGATCGAGACGGTCACAGCCAGGCTCCCCCGCCCTTCGCCAAGCGCATAAGACGCCCCAGCCAAATAGAGCCTGAGGCGATCGGCGATCTGATGGGCATCCTCAAGCCCTGTATTGGGCATCAGGACGACGAACTCTTCGCCCCCCGCCCGGCAGGCTATGTCCATGGCCCGCACATGCGTGGACATGTGCCGGGCAAATTGGGTCAGGACGGCATCACCCACATCATGGCCAAACCGGTCATTGACTGATTTAAAATGATCAAGATCGACCATGAGCAGGGCCACGGGCTCGCCCCCCATGGCCGCGCGCGCCACCAGCGCGCCTAACTTTTGCAGCATGAACCGGCGGTTATGCAGGCCTGTCAGTTGATCGGTCACAGCCAATTCGAATGAATGATCAAGATTATCGCGCAAAAGGTCGCCATACCGCTTGTGCCGGATCTGGGTCCGGGCCCGCGCGGATAATTCCAGCGGATCAATCGGCCGCGCCAAGATGTCATTGGCGCCAAGCTCGATCGCCTTGACCAGTTTTTGCCTCTGGTCGGTATCCAAAACCGCCAAGATCGGCAGGTGGCGTGTGGCCTCATCCGACCGCAAGGTCGCCACCACCCGAAGGCCATCAAATTCTGCACTATCGAGATTGACGATCACCAAATCCATATCGGCCCGCGCGGCGACATGGGCTAGATCGGCCGCCTGTTCGATCACAGGCCTTTGCTCGGCCTGCAGTTCAGACGCAATTCTCTCGGCTTGGCGGTCATTATCATCAAGGATCAGTACCCGGCCACCGCCCCCCGCCAGCCTTGCAGCCGAGTTTGCAATCACGCCAATGCGCCGGCCCGAAGCCTCACGCAGGCGCAATTCATCGACCGCCATTTTCAGCCGTGTCAGCCCACGAACCCTTGCCAGCAGCATGGCTTCATCAATCGGCTTGGTCAAAAACTCATCCGCCCCGGCCTCGAGCCCGGCCAAGCGGTCGGCGCGACCATCCAGGGCCGTGACCAATACAACCGGAATATGTTGGGTGGCCTGATCGTCCTTCAAGCGGCGGCAAACCTCAAACCCGCTCAGGCCCGGCATCATGACATCGAGCAAGATAATGTCTGGCGAAGACGTGCGCGCCATGGCCAAGGCCGTCTCGCCATCACAGGCCGTGATCACCTCGAAATATTCAGCCTTAAGCTTGGCCTCCAGCAACCGAAGATTGGCCTCGATATCGTCGATAACCAGAATACGGGCGCTCATGACCTCGTCCTCAAGCTAACAGTCTGCGGATTGTGTCGAGAAAGGCGGAAACCGAAATCGGCTTGGAGACATAGGCCTCACACCCGCCCTCGCGAATGCGC
>CANGEH010000189.1 GCA_947452665.1 Caulobacteraceae bacterium | reverse complement strand
GGACGGCAAGTCCCTGACCGGGATCCCGCACAATGTGCTTAATGCCCGCTATCACGAGCAAGAAGCCCTGATCGTCGCCGATGCCGGCTCGCCCGGCTCTGTGACCATTGCCACCAATATGGCCGGCCGCGGCACGGATATTCAGCTCGGCGGCAATCTGGAAATGCGCATGACCGCCTGGCGTCAGCAGCAGCGCGGCATGGGCATTGAGGTCACGCCAGAGCTGGAAGCCGAGCAGTCCAAGATTATCGAGGCCGATATTGCCGATCGCCGCGAAAAGGCGCTCGCCGCGGGCGGCCTGTTTGTTCTGGGCACAGAGCGGCATGAGAGTCGCCGGATTGATAACCAGTTGCGCGGCCGCACCGGCCGTCAGGGCGACCCTGGCACATCGAAATTCTTCCTATCTTGCGAAGACGACCTCTTGCGCATCTTTGCTGGTGAGCGGCTCGACGCCATAATGCGCACCTTTGGCATTCAAGAAGGCGAGGCCATTACCCACAAGTGGCTCAATAGCGCCATTGCCACCGCCCAGCGCCGCGTCGAGCAGCGCAATTTTGAAATCCGCAAAAACCTGCTCAAATACGATGACGTGGTCAATGACCAGCGCAAGGCCGTGTTCGAGCAGCGCCAAGAATTCATGGAGGCGACCGACCTTTCGGAGATCATCACCGAAATGCGTCACGACACCATTGAGGACCTAGTCTATCGCCACCTGCCGCCCAAGGCCTATGCCGAAAAATGGGATATTGATGGGCTGGAAGAGCGGATCGAGACCATTCTGGGCCTAAGCCTTCCCTTGCGCGACTGGGCCGCCGAAGACGGCATTGCCAATGAGGAAATGCTGGCCCGTATCCAGGCCGCCGCCGATAGCCGGGCCGCTGAACGCTTGAGCCAGATTGGCGATGAGCAGATGCGCGGCCTGGAAAAGAACTTCCTGCTCCAGATGATCGATTTGCAATGGCGCGAACACCTGATGCATCTGGACCATTTGCGCAATGTGATCGGGCTTCGCGGCTATGGTCAGCGCGACCCCTTGAACGAATACAAGACCGAGGCCTTCTCGCTGTTTGAAAAACTGCTCGGCGATCTGCGTATGAATACGACGCGCTGGCTGATGACGGTCGAGTTCCAGTATCAGGACCCGGCCCCCGCCCAGTCCCCCTCGGCGGGTCTAATCGAGGTGCATATGAACCCCGAGACCGGCGAGAATGAACGCTTTGCCGGTGGCATCCCAGAAGGCCTATCGCCCGAACAGCGCGCCGCCCTGCCCGCCAGTGCCCTGCCCGCCGGCTGGGAGCGCACCGCGCGCAATGGCGCCTGCCCTTGTGGGTCGGCTAAGAAGTTCAAGTATTGTCACGGGGCATTGGTCTAGACCCAAATGGCGGCTCTAAGCCCCCTCGCTCCAAGCCCAGCCCTGCTGGCGCTGAACAATGCCCATGCGGTTGAGCTGTCCTGGCTGGAGCCAGAGCGGTTCGCGCGCATGCTGGCCATGGCGTTTTTTGCGCGTCAGGTCGGCGAGGACGACGGCTTTTTGCTGACCTTTGACCAGGACGCACCCTATGACAGCGTCAATTTTCTTTGGCTCAAAGCGCGTTATGACCGGTTTGTCTATGTTGACCGGGTGGTGGTTGCGGCCCATGCCCGGGGCCGGGGCCTAGCGGGCCAGTTCTATGCCGCCCTGTTTGAGGCCGCTGCCAAGGCCGGGCACACGCGGATAGTTTGCGAAGTCAATTCCGATCCGCCCAATCTGGCCTCGGATGCTTTTCATGAAAAGCTGGGGTTTGAACCGATCGGTGAGGCCAGCCTCGATGGCGGCAAAAAGACGGTGCGTTATCTGATGCGGGCGGTTTAGGGTGATTGAACAAGGCCCCCTTCGGCCCTTTGGGCCACTTCCCCCTGAGGGGGAAGATCTTGGAACGATAAATCTTCCCCCTCAGGGGGAAGTACCCGCGAAGCGGGGGTAGGGGGCCGGTTTTCGCCTGTGCGAAACGGTCTGGGTCCCCGCCTTCGCGGGGAAAACGGCAGAAGGGTTTGGGCCAGGGCACTGTCCCTAGCCTTTCTCCGCGGCCTAGACTATCGCAAGGACCTTGCTGAGAGATTTTGCCAAAATGTCCTTCTTCGGAAACAAGACGGTTAATCAATTGAACCTGCATTATGGCCTGCATGCGCTGGCCGCCAATGCGGGCGGTCTGTTTTTTGCAGTCTATCTGTTGAAGGCTGGTTTGAGCGCGCCTTGGGTTCTGGCCTCTATCGCCCTAATCTTGGCCGTGCGGTTTTGCTTAAGGCCGCTGACCCTATTGGCCGGCAAGGCCTGGGGTCTTAAGCCGACCCTGATGCTCGGTACCCTTTTCCAGGCCCTGCCCTATCTGATCTTGCCCTATGTGGACGGCCTCAATCCCTATTGGCTGGCGCTCTGTCTTGCCTGGGCGCTTGGCGATGCGGTCTATTGGCCAAGTTACCATGCCTATTTCGCAGCGCTTGGTGATGCCGAACACCGCGGCCACCAGGTCAGTGCGCGCGAAGCCTTGGCAACCGGGGTGGGCATATTGGGCCCCATTCTAGGCGGCTGGGCCTTGCTAACCCTCGGCGCAGGGGCAGGCTTTGGTATAGCCGCCATGGTTCAGCTGGCTTCAGCCTTGCCCTTATTGAGCGGGCCGCAGGTCAAGGTCGCGCCCAAGGCCAAAAGCGCGGTTGCTGCCGCCCGCAGGGGGTTTTTGCTGCTGGCCTGCGATGGCTTTTTGTGCGCGGGCTGGGTCTGGATCTGGCAGATCATCCTCTTCACCAATCTTGGCGGCAGCTTTACCGCATTTGGCGGGGCCTTGGCGCTTGGGGCTGTGGTCAGCGCCCTAGCGGGGCTGGTGCTGGGACGGTTTGTCGATGCAGGCCATGGTCGCCGCGCCGCCGTTCTGGCCTTTTTGGTCATGGCCGCGACCCTGGGCCTGAGGGCCTATGCGACCAGTCCGGCCGTGTCGGTTCTGGCCAATGCGCTGGGCGCCTTGGTGGTCTGTCTTTATACGCCACCGCTCATGACGGCGATCTATAACATGTCCAAGGCCTCGCCCTGTACCTTGCGCTTTCACATGGTTTCAGAGGGCGGCTATGATCTGGGGGCCAGTCTGGGTTGCCTAGTGTCTGCAGGTCTCATTGGGCTGGGCCTGCCACTTTGGGCAACCATGCTTTTGGCCCTGATCGGGGCATTCGGCGTGATGGCGACCCTGCGCCGTTATTATGCTCAAGAGCCCTGATCCGTTTGGACCAACCGCCAACAAAAAGGGCAGCCCCTAAGGGCTGCCCTTTCCGGTCTCGGTAGTTGGGTCTAGACGTTGATAAAGCAAACACCTTGAATAAGGCTACCGTTTGGCGGGCAGACGATGCCGCCGTTTGGCTTATAGGTATTGGCATAACCCAGGCTGACCTGCGGCTTCTTGTTCAGAAGGTCATAACCGACCAAGGCCGTGACCTTGTCAAAATTATAGCCAGTGCTGATATCGAGGCCGAACTTTTGCTTGGGCGCCCATGGGAAATAGGAGACGCCTGCGGCGACGACGGCCCGGTCTTGACGGTCCGAAGACAAGACCTTGAAGGTCAGGCCAATAGTTTCATCAACCACGCGGCCGCCAAAATTATAGGAAATCCCGACCATGGCGACGGGGCTTGAATCGCGCGAATGTGGGGCCGATGGCGCGGGTTGAGCCAAGGCCATGCCCGCGACTAGGGAAGCGAGAGCGGTTAGGCCGATAAGAGTCTTCATAGAGCTAGTTCCATTTCCGAAGAGAAAAAGTCGCTATAGTACAGTTTATGCGGGCTGGAACGGCTGGCAGGCTTGGCCAATCAAGACAAAGCCAGGCTGGCAGGTAACAGCGCGAGTTGGCTTATAGGTATTGGTGTAACCAAGGCTCGCTTGGGGCTTCTTATTGAGCAGGTCATAACCGACCAGGGCCGTAACCTTGTCGAAATTGTAGCCAGTGCTGATATCGAGGCCGAACTTTTCCTTGGGCGCCCATGGGAAATAGGAGACGCCCGCAGCGACAACGGCTCGGTCTTGACGGTCCGAAGACAAGACCTTGAAGGTCAGGCCGACAGTTTCATCAACCACGCGGCCGCCAAAATTATAGGAAATCCCGACCATGGCGACGGGGCTTGAATCGCGCGAATTTGGGGCCTCAGGCAAGGCGCCAGCTGAAGCGATGGTCGCGACCAGGGAAGCCAGGGCGGTTAGGCCGATAAGGGTCTTCATAGTGTTTATTCCTATTTAAGTATAAATTCATAAATTGCGAAACTAAATCGGTGTATTCCGACTATACTATGCCGCAAACAGGTTTTCCGTTAAAGTATTCACCCGTAAAAACAACGCCAGGCGGGCAGATGGTGCCGCCGTTTGGCTTATAGGTATTGGCATAACCAAGGCTGGCCTGTGGTTTCTTATTGAGCAGGTCATAACCGACTAGGGCCGTAACCTTGTCGAAATTGTAACCGCCGCTGATGTCCAGGCCGAACTTTTGCTTGGGCGCCCATGGGAAATAGGTGACGCCAGCGGCTGCCACGACGCGGTCTTGACGATCCGAAGACAGGATCTTTACGGTCAGGCCAAGGCTTTCCTTAGAGATCTTGCCGCCGAAATTGAAAGAAATCCCGACCATGGCGACAGGATTGGAATCGTTGGATGGCGTTGGCTGGTTTTGAATTGCCATGGAGGCGGTTGCGATGCTTGAAATGGCCAAGCTTAGTGCAATAACGGATTTCATAATTTTCCCCGAGAACTGATTTATAGGTAGTTTTTACCTATATTAATTTCTTGAAATGTGAATTCCAAAACCAGTTAAACTCAAAATTACAGTATAAAATTAATATGTTCTGGCAATTTTAACACACTGCGGCGAGGTCGGAGTACCCGAAAAAATCGCCAGGGCCAGGATGCCCCCTCACCCGCCTTCCCCGCGAAGGCGGGGATCCAGATCGTCGATTACAGGGCGTGCGAAACGGTCTGGGTCCCTCCCCGCGAAGGCGGGGACTGCGCGGGGAAGGCGGAAGGAGGCGTTTGGGCCGCTGAGGCCCCCTCCACCCCTTCG
>CANGEH010000188.1 GCA_947452665.1 Caulobacteraceae bacterium | reverse complement strand
GTGTCTGGCCGGGTGGATCGTCTGGTGATTACGCCGGGCCGGGTCTTGGTGGTCGATTATAAGACCAATCGCCCTGCGCCTTTTGACATTAAGAATGCGGACCGCGCCTATCTGGTCCAGATGGCGGTCTATGTCGCGGTCCTGCGCCAAGTGTTTCCAGGTCGCCATGTCGAGGCGGCCCTGGTCTGGACCGATGGGCCCCGCCTCATGCCGGTGCCGGACGATGTGGTTGAGCAAACCTTGGCGAGCCTGGAGCGTCATTGATAAGGCGGCCAACTATCCCTACATAACAGTCAAAGGGCACAGTGACTCGACCTGCCATCAAGCGGCGAGAGTCTGGATGGAGCAAGACATATGAGCACGCTAAGCGTTACCGATGAGACCTTTGAGCAAGCGGTCCTGAAGGCCGATGGACCGGTCCTGGTGGATTTTTGGGCCGAATGGTGCGGCCCCTGCAAACAGATTGCTCCGGCGCTGGAACAGATTTCCGATGAGCTGGCCGGGGTCATGACCGTGGCCAAGGTCAATATTGAAGACAGCCCCATGACGCCTGGCAAATACGGCGTGCGCGGCATTCCAACCATGATGCTGTTTCGCAATGGCCAGATGGCCTCGATGAAGGTCGGCGCCCTGCCCAAGCAGAAGATTTTGGAATGGCTACAAGAGGCGGGTGTTCAACCCGCCTAATCCTGCCCGGTCTTGGCTAGCCTGCTTGGTTAAGCGGGCTAGCGGACCTGCAGATTTAGCCTCGCGGCAGCATGGTCCCAGAACTCAAACAGGTCTGGCGCATAGCTGGGCGGTGTATAGGCATCGACCTCGGTTAGAGAAACAACATCCAGCCGCACCGGTGCATGGGCAATCACGGTCGCGGCCATACAGCCTGGGCCAAAGGTGTCGGCCTCGGCATCAAACACCCCGCCAATGGTCAAGAGTGTGCGCCAGGCCGGGCCCGTGATCCGGGTCCTGATCAAGGCGCCGCTGATGTCGCAGGCCCCGCCATCAGACGCCAGGGCCGCCTCAATCCTTGCCAAGACCTCCGCCCCTCTTGCCTCGGGGGCGCGAACCAGCCAGGTCATGGGCTCCAGCCAGACGAGCCTTAGGTCAGCCGCATTGTTTGACTTGCCCGTTTGCGGAAGCTCTGCGCCCAAGGCCTTGGCTAGGCGATCAAGGCTGGCATCGGCATCGGACCAGATTTCGAACCGGATCAGGCGGCCAGTCTCCGGGGCGACCCGTTTGAGCATCTGCATATCAATCACGGTACTGATCTCCGGCCAGGTCGTAAAACACGGGCGCAACCACCTTGACCTGGGCGGCCTGTTTGCGGGTCGGTGAGGTCGCGGTCAGGACATCGCCCAGGCGCGCCCGGCCGCCCTGTAAAAAGCCCAGCGCGATCGAGCCGCCCTGAACGACATTCATGCCCGCCGCGGTAACATGGCCACACGGCACAGCGCCCTTGGCCGTGACTAGCATGGAGCCTTCAGGGATGGTGCCGCTAATGGCCTCAAGCCCGACCAGTTGCAGACGCTGGGGATCGCTCATGGCAGGACGCCCAAGGGCTGTGGCCCCAACAAACCCGCCAGCGGGGCGCAGCATCTTGCCAAGGCCCAGATCATCGGCCGTAGCGCGGCCATCAATCTCGCCGCCAACGACAATATGGCCCTTTTCAATGCGCAGGATTTCTAAGGCCTCAAGCCCATAGAGGCAGCCGCCTAGGCCCCGCGCCTGTTCGACAATCGCGTCCCAGACCGGGCCGATCTGGTGCGAAGGCGCATAGATTTCAAACGCCCGCTCGCCGCTATAGCTGGCGGCTAGGATCATGGTGGGAATACCCGCCAGAGGACCAAAGCCTAGGGACATGTGCCGTGGCGCCGCCCCCTCACCCATCAGGTTTTCAACCACGGCCTTCGCAAGGGGCCCGGCAATGGCGGCGGCCGCCCAGTGTTCCTGAACATTGGCCACGGTCACTTTAAGTTGCGGCGCCAAGACCTTGCGGACATAGGACAGATGCGCCGACATGCGGTCTGCGCCGCCGGTTGAGCTGGTGAGGAAGAAGCGGTGCTCTGCGACGCGCCAGACCGTGCCGTCATCCATGACCATGCCGTCTTCGCGCAGCATAAGCGTATAGCGCCCGCGTCCGACCGCCAGCTTGCCGACCGTGGTGGCGCAGACCAGTTCCAAAAACGCCGCCGCATCGGGGCCGACCACATCAAACTTGCCCAGGGTCGAGACATCGGTAACCCCGACCTTGGTGCGAACGGCTAGGGATTCGCGGTGCGCGGCCTGGTGCAGGTCTTCGCGCCCTTGCGGATAGGCCCTTGGCCGGTGCCAATAGCCGACCGGCTGCCAGATCGGCTTTTCAGCAGCATGAACCGGATACAGAACCGGGCGGCGGCGGGGGCTTAGGTGCGCGCCGGTATGTTCGCCCGCCAAGACGCCAAGCGTAACCGGCGTATAGGGCGGGCGGAATGTGGTGAGGCCAACCGAGGGGACGGGCCTGCCTTCGGCCAAGGCCAGACGCGCCAAGCCAACCAGATTGCTGGTCTTGCCCTGATCGGTGGCCATGCCAAGCGTGGTATAGCGCTTCATATGCTCGACCGAGCGATAGCCCTCGCGCCAGGCGAGATCCAGGTCCGCGGCGGTGACATCGTTTTGATAGTCGACAAAGGCCTTTTTCAGATTGGTTTGCGGCGCGGGCAGCCAGTCAGCAAGGCTGCGGCAGGCCTGGTCATCGGCTTCGGCGCAGGCTGGCGGTGTCTTGGCCGAACCGCCCTTAAGGCCAAGGGTCTTGGCGGCGGCGAGGCCCGCCTCCCAACCACTGGTCAGGGTCTGGCCAAGGCCATCGACGCCCGAGGCGGCCCCGGCTGTGGTCTGGTTTTGGCGGCTGACATCGGGGCTAAAGGCCCCCGTGGTCTCGTTCCAGCCGAGGGTGCCGCCCGCCTGCATATGCAGATGGACGACCGGTGAAAACCCGCCCGAAACGGCAATCAGGTCGCAGACCAGATTGGTGACCTGACCGTCAATCAGGGCCTTGGCGCTCTTGACACCCTTGGCCGAACCCTTGGCCGCGATCAGCTTGGCCCCGAAATGCACGGGCAGACGGGTCTGGGCGCGGCGCACCGACAGGCTGTTTCCGGCCGCTGATGCAGCGCGGCTGTCCAGTATGGCGACGATCTGGGCGCCAGCCTCGGCCAAGGCCAGGGCTGTGCGATAGGCATCATCATTATCGGTGGTAAGGACCACTTTTTGGCCCGTGCGCACCCCATAGCGGTTCAGATAGGTGCGAACAGCCCCCGACAGCATGACGCCGGGAAGGTCATTACCGGCAAACAGGCGCGGCCGCTCTAGGGCCCCGGTGGCCAAGATCACCTGTCCTGCCCGCACACGCCATAGTCTTTGCGCCAAGCCATCGGCCCCGGGGGCCTGGCCAGGCTCGGTCACCCGCTCGATCAGGTTTAAAAGGCCATGATCATAAAACCCAGCCGCCGTGGTGCGGGTCAGGATGCGCCCGCCCTTGGCCAAGAGGCTTGTGGTTGCGGCGGCAATCCAGTCTTCACTGGCCTGGCCGTCAATCGTGGCCGCATCGGTCAAGAGCGAGCCGCCCAGTTCGCGGTCCTGCTCGGCCAAAATGACCTTGGCTCCAGAAGCACTTGCGGCTAGGGCTGCGGCTAGGCCTGCGGGGCCAGAACCGACCACGAGCACGTCCCAAAAGGCTGCGCGGTGCTCATAGGCATCCTTGTCGGCGGCCCTGGGGGCCTTGCCTAGGCCTGCGGCCATGCGGATAAAATGCTCATAGACCATCCAAAGCTTGGGCGGTCCAAAAAAGGTCTTGTAATAAAAGCCGGCCGGAATGAAGGGCGAGATCAGGCTAATGCCGGACAAGAGGTCCAGGCCCAGGCTTGGCCAACGGTTCTGGCTGACGGCCTTTAGGCCGGGATAGATAAAGAGGTCGGTGGCGCGGGTATTGGCCTCATAGCGCCCGGCCGTGCCTGCGCCAACCAGGGCGCTTGGTTCTTCAATGCCCGCCGCCATCACCCCGCGCGGGCGGTGATATTTAAAGCTGCGGCCAAACAGCTTTACGCCGTCGGCCAGCAGGGCCGAGGCTAGGGTGTCGCCTTCAAAGCCCTTATGGGTCTTGCCATCGAACTGAAAACGGATGGTGCGGCTGCGATCAATGCGGCCGCCCTTGGTCTGGCGCAGGGTCTGGCTCATGCGTCACCGCCGTCTTGGGTCTGGCCAATCTCGAGGACGGCATGGATGGTATGGTTATGGGTGTCGCGATGCAGCTTTAGCCAGGACTGGCAGCCATAGGTATGACGCCACAACTCCCAGGACGGCCCCTTGGGATTGACCCGGCTATAGAGCTTATGGATCAGATCAGGCAGGGCCTCATCAATCTGGATGATGGATTCAAGCGGCCGCTCAAACACAAATTCGGCCTGGGCGCGCGGTCCGCAATGTGGGCAATGGATCAGGAGCATGGGGACCTCACCGGTGATGCGGCATGGGGCCTGCGCCCGTTTCGTCAATGGTTGCGCCGGTCTCGAACCGGTCGAGCCGGAACGGGGCGTTCAGGGCGTGTGGCTCGCCCTTGGCCAGGGTATGGGCATAGAGCCAGCCCGAGCCGGGCGTGGCCTTGAACCCGCCATAGCACCAGCCGCCATTGAGATAGAGCTCATCGACCGGCGTCTTGCCGATAATGGGCGCGCCATCAAAGCTCATATCCGTGGTGCCGGCCCAGGACCTAAGCATGCGAAGGCGCGACAGGGCTGGGATCAGGGCAATGGCCTGGCCTGCCACCTCCTCGATCCGGTCGGGGCGTCCGCGCTGGGAATAGGTCGGATACATGTCTGGATCGCCGCCCAGCACAATCTCGCCCTTATCGGACTGGCTGATATAGCAATGGATGGATTGCGACATGATCACCGTATCGATCATGGGCTTGACGGGCTCAGAAACAAAGGCCTGCAACAGGTGGGACTCGATCGGCAGGCGAAGATCGGCCATGGCCGCGACCTGACCGGAATTGCCAGCCACGCAAATGCCAACCCGGTCGGCGCCAATATCGCCCTTGGTGGTCT
>CANGEH010000187.1 GCA_947452665.1 Caulobacteraceae bacterium | reverse complement strand
GGCATCGGGCTGGCCGCCATTCAAGTCGGGGTGGCCAAGCGGGTCATCGTTATGGACCTGTCGCGCGAAGATGAGGAAAAGCAGCCCCGCTATTTCGTCAATCCGGAAATCTTATCCAAGAATGATGAGCTTGAGCCCTATGAAGAGGGCTGCCTGTCGGTGCCAGAGGTTTATGACACGGTTGAGCGCCCCACCAAGGTTCGGCTGCGTTATCTCGATTATCACGGCAAGCTGATCGAGGAAGAGGCCGATGGCATGTTTGCCGTCTGCATCCAGCACGAGATGGACCACCTGCAAGGCGTCTTGTTTATCGATTATCTGTCTCGGCTAAAGCGCGAGCGGGCTGTGACCCGGGTCAAGAAACTGGTCCGCGCAGCTTAAGGCCTGCGGCTAGGGCGCTAAATTTCAGGCTCCCCGTTCTTGGCAAAATGATTTAAGCCCCCCTGATGCGTATTGCGTTTATGGGCACACCCGATTTTGCGGTTCAAACCTTGGCAGAGCTGGTTGCCGCCGGTCATGAGGTGGTGTGCGTCTATGCCCAGCCGCCTGCGCCCAAGGGCCGTGGCCAGACCCTGCAAGCCTCTCCTGTTCAAGCCTTTGCCGAAAGTCTTGGCCTGATGGTGCGCACGCCAAGGTCCATGAAGGACCCAGCCGAGATTGCCGCCTTTGCCGACCTAGGCCTCGATGCCGCTGTGATTGTCGCCTATGGCCAGATCCTGCTGCCCGCCGTGCTGGACGCGCCAAGGCTTGGCTGTTTTAACCTGCATGCCTCGCTTCTGCCGCGATGGCGCGGCGCGGCCCCGATCCAGCGCGCCATCATGGCGGGGGATTGCGTGACCGGTGTTCAGGTCATGCGCATGACTGCGGGCCTGGATGAGGGCCCGGTGCTGCTATCCCAAACTGTCACAATTGGCCCAGACGATACGGCTGGCAGCCTGCACGACAAGCTGGCGGCTGTCGGTGCCGATCTTGCCCCCCGCGCGCTTGCCGCAATTGAACGCGGCGCAGCGATTGAGACGCCGCAACCGCTAGACGGCGTCACCTATGCCAAAAAGATCAGCCCCGCCGAGGCGAGGATTGACTGGAGCCGGAGCGCGGCCGAGATCGATTGCCATATTCGCGGCCTGTCGCCCTTTCCGGGGGCCTGGTTTGAAGCCCCAAGCGAAAAGGGACCCGTGCGGATCAAGGCCCTGATGTCTCGGCCTGAGCCCGCGAGTGGTCCTGCCGGGACTGTGCTCGATGATGGCTTATTGATTGCCTGCGGTCAGGGGTCGGTGCGCCTGCTCAAGGCCCAGCGCGAGGGCCGCAGCGCCCAGGACACAGACCAGTTCCTGCGCGGCTTTGCGATTGGCGCAGGCACAGGGCTGAGCTGATGCCGCGTTATCGTCTCTTGGTAGAATATGATGGTCGGCCCTATCGCGGCTATCAGATTCAAGACAATCTGCCCTCGGTTCAGGGCTCAATCGAGCGAGCCATCTTGGGCTTTAGCGGCCAACAGGTGCGGCTGGTTACGGCCGGCCGGACCGATACGGGCGTGCATGCAACCGCCCAGGTCCTGCACATGGATCTAGATCAGGATTGGCGGCCCGAGGTCGTGCGCGATGCGATTAACGCCTATCTGATCCCAGAACCGATCTCGATCCTTAAGGCCGAGATTGCCGCCGATGATTTTAGCGCCCGTTTTTCGGCCAAGGGACGGCGCTATCTCTATCGCATCCTCAATCGCCGCAGCCCGCCAGCCCTAGACCAGGGCCGGGTCTGGCATATGAAGCGGCCATTAAATGTCGAAGCCATGCACGAAGCCGCCCAGGTGCTGGTCGGGGTTCACGACTTCACCACCTTTCGCGACCTGCAATGCCAAGCCAAGTCGCCGGTCAAGAGCATAGATGTCGCCCGGGTCTGGCGCCTCGGCGATGAGGTGCATCTGGCGTTTGAGGCCAGGTCCTTCCTGCACCGTCAGGTCCGCTCCATGACCGGCTCGATCGCTCAGGTCGGGATTGGCCGCTGGAGCAAGGAACATCTTGCCAAGATTCTGGAAGCCAAGGACCGCCAGGCCTGCGGTGTGGTCGCGCCGCCTGACGGGCTTTATCTTGTCGGGGTTGAGTATTAGCGATCAGAACCGGCGGCTAACGCCAAAATAGACCTCAGTGTCGGGCGTCTTGTGATTCAGGCCAAGATTGAGGCCGCCATCCCATTGCAGACGGCTCTGACCGCTAGGGATCCAGGCCAGGGCCAGATCGAACGAGGCCTGGGTAACCGTGGCTTGTGGATCAAAATCCGTATCGCTCCAGACCTCAAGCGTGCCCGTGACCGCAGTGCTGAGCGGCAGGTTTAACCCCAACACATTGATCAGGTTCATATGGCGACCAGAGCCATCGGCATTCTCGATCAGGTCCATCTCTGGACTGAGTCCCAATGACATATTGCCAGGCAAGGCACGGGAAATAGGAAGGATCAGCCCCGCCTCCAGCTTGCCATTGCCCAGCCCATGGCGGGCGGTCGGCAGTTTGATAAACGGTGCCAGGGCCACGCCCCAGGGGCTGGGGCCATCTTGGTCACCCAGATTGACCTTGGCGCGCAATACGGTGTCGCCAAAACCCTTGGTGCTGGCCTGACCGGTCTGGGCGCTGCGCTGCCAAGGATTGACGCTGATTTCAAGGTCGGTTCGGGTATTGAGGCCGTATTTTAAGGTCGTCGCACCGATGGCGGTTTGAAGGCTCGTCACACCGGCGCTGCGTTGGTGAACCGTATCAATCGCCCCAAATTCGATCTGAAAATGACCAGCATCCAGGGTGCAGGGCGAGGTGCCCTTGGCCGGGCGATCAGGGCAAAGGGCGCGCAAGGGTGCTGGCGCAGCGGTCTGGGCCTGCCCCGAGCGTGGCGTCAAGATCAGGACCAAGGCCAAGGCCGAAATCTTCAGGAACCTGCCCATGCATCACCTCATAAAATAGACTCTGATTTGCCATCTTGATGCTGTACCGCCGCCTCGGCGTAAAGACAGGATGACTATTTATGAGTAGCGAAATCGAATTGCCTGAGAGTGCGGACAAGCGTCTGAACAAGGCCGTGGCCATGACTGTGGTCAGTCTGTCGGTGTTTTTGGGTCTGGCCCATGTCAAGGATGACAATCTGGTCCAGGCCATGCAGCAGGCCAAGGCCGATGCCGTGGACACTTGGGGCGAATATCAAGCCAACAAGATCAAGCTTCACATTACCGAAGGTCAGGCCGACGATTTGAGCGTTCTGGCCAAGATGGCCAAGGACCCCGTCCCGGCCACGCGCCTAATCAAGGCCGCCCAGGACAAGATTGCCAAATACCAGGCCAAGGCCCCCGAACTCATGGCCAAGGCCAAGGGCTTTGAAGCGGCCTATGACCAGATGAATTATCACGACGACCAGTTTGACGCTGCCGATGCCCTGGTCTCGATTGCCATATCCGCCGCCGCCGTCGCCGCCCTGACCGAGAGCGTTTGGGTGCTCTTGGCCAGTTGGATGTTTGGCGGCCTTGGCGTGGTGATGGGCCTAGCCGGGTTCTTCGGCTGGGCGATCCATCCCGACTTTTTGGCTCGGTTTCTAAGCTAGGCCCTAGCCGACAATCCGCACCGGCAGGGTGGCATAGCCCTTAACAAAGGAGGATGGAATGCGCTCAGGCTCGCCCATCACCTCGATCCGGGCCCAACGCTTAAGGATTTCTTCCCAAACGATCTTAAGTTGCATCTCGGCCAGACGATTGCCGACGCAGCGATGGATGCCAAAGCCAAACGAAAGGTGCTGGCGGGCGCGGGCGCGATCGATAATGAACTTGTCGGCGTTTTCGATCACCTCTTCGTCGCGATTGCCCGAGACGTACCACATAATGACCTTATCGCCCTTCTTGATCAGCTTACCGCCAAGCTCCACATCCTGGGTCGCGTTGCGGCGCATATGGGCCAAGGGTGTCTGCCAGCGAATGATTTCCGAGACCATGTTCGGGATCAGGCTGTGATCGGCGCGCAGCTTGTCATATTCGGCGGGGTTTTGATTGAGGGCCAAGAGGCCGCCGGTGATGGAATTGCGGGTCGTGTCATTGCCGCCAACAATCAGCAGCAGCAAATTGCCCAAAAATTCCATCTGGCTCATATTTCGCGTCGACTCGCCATGCGCCAGCATCGAAATTAGATCATTGCCAGGCTCGGTCAGATTGACCCTTTGATTCCACAGACCCATGAAATATTGCGCGCAATCCATAAGCTGGGCGCGGCGGTGCTCTTCGGAGACAAAGAGCGGCGAGGCGGGACCTGCCGTGGTGATATCAGACCAATAGGTCAGCTTGCGCCGATCTTCCCACGGGAAATCAAACAAGGTGGCCAGCATCTGGGTGGTCAGTTCGACCGAGACCTTGTCAACCCAGTCAAAGGTCTCACCGACCGGCAGGCCGTCAAAAATCGTATTCACCCGCTCGCGGATCGTCGCTTCGAGATTGGCCAGATTACCGGGCGACACTATGGGGCTGACCACCTTGCGCTGCAGATCGTGCTTGGGCGGGTCCATGGCGATAAACATCGGCAGTTGGAAATCGTCCTTGGGGTCCGCAATCGTGATCGAGGGCTCGGACGAGAACAGGGCGTGATTAGTGTCGACAAACATGATGTCGTTATACTTGGTCACGGACCAATAGGGGCCGAACTCATGGTCCTTGCAATAATGGACCGGGTCCTCTTTGCGCAGGCGCTCGAAATAGGGCCAGAAGGTATTGGCGCGGAACAATTCGGGATCGGCCACATTAATATCTTCAATCGGCATGGACCAGGCGCGGGCGGCGGCCTCGGCACTGAAATCGATCGATCCGTCACTCATGGCTCTGCTCCTCGCGCGTGTATCTAATCATTGTACAGATAGCGGTGTTTGTCCAGATAAGATGGCGCTGTCCCGGTGAAATGACTTTTGTCAGATTCCTGTTCCTAGGCTCTGGTCATGCCCCGCTTCCATGACTAGCCTGTAGGCAAATAAGATTAAGGAAACCCCGACCATGACCAACCCAAGCGGCCTTGACCCAAAGCGGCTCGAGCGCATTACCGACCATTTGATGCGCAATTATATTGAGCCGGGCAAGATTGC
>CANGEH010000186.1 GCA_947452665.1 Caulobacteraceae bacterium | reverse complement strand
TCATTTGGTTCAATGAACCCAAAGCCCTTGGTCGCGTTGAACCATTTAACAGTGCCTGTCGGCATAGATCATCCTCGCCACATAAGAAAACAAGATCGTTGGACCCAACTGTTCCAATCAACCCCGGATCGTCCTCGATTACCAAATTCAAATCCACCACGCCACAACAGACTTGACAAGCCTTTTGCTGTGAGAATCCGGCCAATGGCCGAAAATCTTTATCTGTGGGGCGTTCAGCGGGCCTCGGGGTCTTGGTCGCCGAACAGTGAGGTGGCCGCCAACTGCTCACGCATAGCCTCAGGATCAAGGGTTCCTGCCTTGTCCATCTCGACCAGTTCGGGCGGCACATACCAGTGCAGCTTGTCCGAGTGATAGGCCTGCCAAACCACCTCGGCCACATCCGAGGGCGGGATAAGCCGAAAAATCCCTTCGCTGGCAGCGTTCTGGGTGGCCTCGGGCGGCAATAGGGGTGTGTCGATTAGGCCGGGCAGGACATCGGCGGCCCGGACCCCATAGGCCTTGAACTCGACAGACAAGGCCTCAGTCAGACCCTTCACGGCATGTTTGGTCGCCGAATAGACCGCAATGCCTGGCATGCCAAATGTGGCGGATGAGGATGAGGTGGTAAAGCAAAGCGAGCCCGGAGTGGCTTTCAGATATTGGATGGCTTCGTGAATCCCGATCAAGACCCCGACAAAATTGACCTGAACTACGGCCATAATGTCTTCAAAGGTCTGGTCCGCAAACGGCCCGCCGCGGCCAATCCCGGCATTATTATAGAGGATGTCCATCTTGCCGCCGGTGGCCTGTGCAAAGCCGTCTAGGGCTGCGCGGTAGTCAAGCCGGTCGGTCACATCCAGCTTGCCAATGACGCAGTCCTGAGCACCAAGCTCGGCCTCGAGTGCCTTGAGCCCGTCTAGATTGACGTCATAGGCCCCAATAAACCAGCCCTTGGCATGAAACAGCCGCGCCGTTTCCCGGCCCATGCCTGATGCGGCCCCGGTGATGAAGATGGATTTGCGATCGCCTGACTTGGCCATAATGCTGGGTCTTCCCTAAACGCTTGGCCGCTGTGATCGCGGCCTTGGGACTAGGTTAGGGGCAGGCGGCAGCTTTGGCAAAGGTCCAGTTCAGCGAAGGGCTGGGCCCATGATCAGGTGGCGGGTTTGGCCGTCTTGATGCCAGTGGGCCACTACACCATAGGCCGCGCCAATATTGTCCGGGGTTAAGGCCTGTTCAGGCTTGCCATTGGCCAGGACCTTACCGTCCTTGATCAGCACAATCCGGCTGCAAACCGCCGCCGCTAGCGCAAGATCGTGCACCACCACCATGACGCCGCCGCCGCTCTTGGCCTGACGGGCGAGGACCTGCATGACCTGCCATTGGTGCAGGGGATCGAGCGCTGCGGTCGGTTCATCGGCCAATAGGGCCGGGGCATTGGCCGCAAGGGCGCGGGCCATATGCACTCTTGCCAATTCCCCGCCCGACAGGTCGGTTACGGCCCGACCTTTAAGGGCTTCTAGGTCACAAGCGGCCATGGCCTGATCGACGGCGGCTTGGTCCTCCGTGTTTAGCCCTTGGCTTGCGCCGCCATAGGCAAACCGGCCCAGGGCCACGGCGTCCTGAACAGAGATGGGCCAGGCCATGGGGCGCGATTGCGGCAGATAGGCAACCTGTCTTGCCCGTGTGATCGGACCCAGGCTGCGCACATCGGCCCCGCCAATCAAGGCCGTGCCGCTGGCGAGCGGCATGAGGCCAAGCAGGGCGCGCAGGGCCGTGGTCTTGCCAGAGCCATTGGGCCCGACCAGGGCGACCAGTTCACCGGCCTCAAGCGTCAGATCGAGATGATCAAGGATCACCCGCTTGCCGCGCTGAACAACGGCTTGATGAAGGGCCAAGAGGCTCATGCGCTGCCCCAATTACGGCGGCGATTGGCAGCAATCCATAAAAACACCGGCGCACCGATCAGGGCGGCCACGACGCCAAGCTTAAGCTCATTATCGCTGGGGACCAGCCTTGCGCCGATATCGGCCAAGACCAAGAGTAAGCCGCCTGCCAGGGCCGAGGGTACAAGGGCGCGGCCAGGATCACCGCCGACCCAAGGCCGAACCAGATGCGGGGTGATAATCCCAACAAACCCGATGGCGCCAGCCAAGGCGACAGACCCGCCCGCAGCCAGGCCGCACCCAACCGTCACCAAGAGCCGTGTGCGGACCAGATCAAGGCCAAGCCCATGGGCGGTCTCTTCGCCAAGGGTCAGGGCTGACAGGCCCCGGCGCGTGGCCAAGATTAAGGCTGCGCCAACCGCAATAATTGGTCCAGACAGGCCAATATCGGCAAAACTGCGATTGGCGACCGAGCCCATCATCCAACTGACCATATCATTTAGGGTGAAGGGATTGGGAGCCAGATTGAGTGCGAGGGATACAAGTGCGCCGCCAAGGCTGGACAGGCCTACCCCGATCAAGATCAGGCTGACCGTATCGCCAAGGCTGCTGGCCACCAGTGCAATCACGCCTGTGGCAAACAAGGCCCCCAAGACAGCGCCGATTTGCAAGGCTGGGGCAAATTGGCTCGTAAGCCCATAATAGATCGCAATCACCGCGCCAAGCGAGGCCCAGACCGAGACGCCCAATACACCCGGTTCGGCCAAGGGATTACGCAATAGGCCCTGCAGGGCCGCGCCCGAAAGCCCAAGCGCGGCCCCCACGATCCAGGCGGCCAGGGCACGGGGCAAACGAATGCTCCAGATAATAACGCTATTGGCCGGATCGCCCGACCCCGTCATGGCGCGCAATAGATCCAAGGGCCGCATCGGCGTCTCGCCCAGGCAGCAGGCCAGCAAGACGGCCAAGAGCCCGCCGATAATCAGCAGGCTGTTTAAGGCCTTGCGACGCTGTTTGATGGGCCCGGTCATGACGCGGCCTCACGCAACGGATCGCCCGCCTTGGCCATGTCCAAAACCCCATCGGCCATGAAACTGCCCGGACAGGCACTGACGGCGCCGGATAGGGCAAGGCTGGGTTGATGCGCCAGATGCGCGCGGATCAGGGGGTGGCGCGCCGAGGACCAAGGATAAAGCGCAAGCGCCCCTGGGCTCATAAAGCCGCTAATCATCAGGCGGGGTGCAGAGCGGGCCAGGCGCTCTAAGGGTAGGGCGCTCCAGCCGGTATTGGCCTGGTCGAACGGGGTCAGGCCAGCCGCTGCCATCATCTTGCCAAGACTGGTATCGCTTCCGGCCTGCACGCCGCCGGGCGTGACATAGAGGGCGGTCACCGGCGCGCCCGTGCGATGAGCCTTGGCCAAGGCCTGATCAAAATCCTTAATCGCCGCCTCGCCGCGATCGATATGGCCAAGCGCGCGTGCGACCAGTCGAAGATTACGGCGCACAGCCTCAAAATCCTCGCCCTCGCCCAGTTGCAAAACTGGAATACCGGCCTTGTTCAAAAAGGTCCCAGCCTCTGGTCCGCCGCCATAGGTACGCACAACCAGATCGGGCGAGCGGGCCAGCACCGCCTCGGCGCTTGACCGCACCTGGGGCAGGCCAACCGCCTTTGCCCGCCAATAGGCATGTTCAGCGCGCGACTGGGTCGAGAGGGCGGCGATCTGGTCACGGTCGGCCAGTTGCAGGACAAATTGGTCGGCGCAGAAATCCAGCGACACGACGCGCTGCGGCGTGGTCATCACAACCGGCCTGGTCTTGGCGGTCTGTGCCGATGGCGCGGTCAGGCTCCGATAGGACAGGCCCATCACACTTACGGCTGCTACAACTCCCGCTAGGCGCCAAAGCCTGCGCATGAGCCTAGCAGATTTGGGCCGCCGCGCGGTCATGACCGATCTCCTCGCCGCACGGGCTGAACGCTCTTGCTATAGAAGCCCGCCGCCCATGGGTAAAGCATCGCCCGCTCGGTGCGGCCCCTTGCAAGCGCTAGATTTATTTTACGCACCGATTGGGCTAGGGTTTGGCGCATAAGGCTTTGACACTGCGATCTGGGGAGGATGGGCTACGTCAATTACCGCCATTACTATTCACGACGTCGCCGAAACGGCTGGGGTCTCGATCAAGACAGTGTCGCGCGTCCTCAATAATGAGGCCAATGTGCGGCCCGATACGCGCGAGCGGGTCAAGGCCGCGGTGGCGGGGCTTGGTTATAGGCCCAATCTGTCGGCGCGCAGTCTGGCCGGGTCGCGGTCGTTTCTGATCGGCCTTTGCTTTGACAATCCCAATCCGGCCTATGTCAGTGATGCCCAGATCGGGGCGATAGGGCGGTGCCGTGAAAGCGGCTATCACCTGATGGTCGAGCCGTTTGATGCCTTGGGTGCAGACCCGGCGTCTGTACTTGAGCCGATGATTTATAATGTTCGGGTGGATGGGGTGATCTTGACTCCGCCCGTATCCGACCATCCCGCCGTCTTGGCCATGCTCGATGCCAGCAAGACCCCTTATGTGCGCGTCTCGCCCGAGCGCGACCGGACCCATGGGCCCAGCGTCTATATGGATGATTATCGCGCGGCCTATGACATGACAGTCTATCTGCTGGGCCTTGGCCATAGGCGCATTGGGTTTGTACGGGGCCATCCTGATCATGGCGTGTCACCACGGCGCTATGATGGGTTTGCCACCGCCATGGCTGATCATGGCTGCATTATTGATCCTGATCTGGTGCGCCAGGGTTATTTCACGTTCCAGTCGGGCTTCGCGGCGGCGGAATCCCTGCTGTCGCATAGCAAGCGGCCCACAGCCATATTTGCTGCCAGTGATGATATGGCGCTTGGCGTGATGTCGGTCGCGGCGCGCATGGGCCTGAATATTCCAGCCGACCTGTCCGTGGCTGGATTTGACGATAATCCCGCCGCCAAGGTGGTCTGGCCGCAACTGACCACCGTGCGTCAGCCGATAGCCGAAATGGCCGCCGCCGCCGCCGAACTCTTGATCAGCGGCGATGCGAAAGCGGCGCTAGAGGCTGGCCAACCCCTGTCGCGCATGCTCGATTTTGAAATCATCCTGCGCCAGTCGTGCGGGCCGGTGAAGGGCTCAAGCGGCGGGCAATAGGCGCTCTGGGATCTCGACCGGAAACTCTAGCAATTGCTGGGCCTTGCCCTTGGCCAAGGCG
>CANGEH010000185.1 GCA_947452665.1 Caulobacteraceae bacterium | reverse complement strand
GCGCACGAATTGGTGGCCGGTCTTGTCGCCACTGGCGCTAAACACCATGCGTACCGCCATACAGGCGCGGGTCTCGCCCTCACGCAGGCTGCACAGGCCATTGCTGAGATGCTCGGGCAGCATGGGCTCGACCCGGTCGGGGAAATAGACACTATTGCCCTTATCGAGCGCCTCGCGGTCGAGCGCCGAGCCCGGGCGCACATAGGCAGCGACATCGGCAATTGCGACCCAGACAATCCAGCCGCCGGGATTGGCCGGATCGGTATCGGGCTCTGCATAGACCGCGTCATCATGGTCGCGCGCATCAATGGGATCGATGGTGACCAGGGGCAGGTGGCGCAGATCGGTGCGGGCCTGCAAGGTCGGGGCCTCAGCCGCCATGGCCTCGTCCTCGGCGTCGCTGGTAAAGCCCATGGGCAGGCTGTGGGTATGGATGGCGATCAAGGAGGCGGCGCGGGGATGGTCTTCACGCCCGACAACCTCCAGCACGCGCCCGCGTTTGGGTCCAAACCGGCCCGCAGCCTCGCCAACCTCGGCCAGGACCAGATCGCCGTCTTTCAGCTTTTCGCCCTCAGGCCCATAGAGCACTAGGCTTTCCTTGGAGCGGCGATCGACCGGTTCCACCCGAACCTCTTGCCGAGGGCCGCGCAGGGACTTGCGCACCACGCCCAAAATCTTATGCGCGCTTTGGCCAAGCTTCTTGATCAGCTTGGCTTCATATTCGCCGCTTTCCAACCGCTCAAAGCGCACCAGCACCCGCTCGCCCAGCCGCGGGGCACCGGCAGCGGCCTCACCACTGCCAGGCGCTAGACGCACCAGGGCGACATCCTCACCGGCCTTGACCAGCCGCACAAACAGATCGCCATCCGCATCGACATCACAGACATCGGCGACCCCGACGGGCGGTAGGGCGCCGGCCTCGGCAAAGCCACTGCGTCCGCGCTTGCCCAAGACGCCCTCGGCTTCCAGGTCCTTGAGCATCATGCGCAGGGCCCGGCGATCAGAGCCCTTGAGGCCAAACGCCTTGGCCATGTCGGCCTTGGCCGCTTCGCCCGCCTCGCGCAGGAATTTCAGCAGGGTTTCGCGATCAGGCAGGCCCTGAGGCGGCTTGGTCTTGGACTTGTCAGAGGCGGAGCGGGACAGGCGCGGTTTTTTCATGTGTTCAGGATACAGGTCGCAAGGTGATTTGCATAATCCAGACGTAAAGCTTTGGAAAATCGTCGCGCCTCCCTCGCGGATTTGATTTGGCCTTGCTATGGATGGCGCTGAGGTCGGTTCACGCCGATGTCTGGAGCGATCATGTCTGACCCCAAGGCCCTGCAGCGTTTGCAAAGCATCATTATTGATGATGCCTCGCTAGCGTCTGCGTCTCGCGATCAGGAGCATGAGCGGCAGGTGGCGATCTTTGACCTGCTGGAAGAGAATTATTTTCAGCCCGAGGGCGAGGGCAGTGGCCCCTATGACCTGACCATTGGCCTGGCCGATAATCGGCTCTTGCTGGATATTATTGGGCCCAGTTATGAGCGGCGTCACCTCTTGTCCATGTCGCCATTTAAGAGCCTGATCCGCGACTATTTCATGGTTTGCGACAGTTATTATGATGCCATTCGCAATGCCTCGCCTGCCCAGATCGAGGCGCTCGATATGGGGCGCCGCGGCCTGCATAATGAGGGCTCATCCCTGCTGCGCGAGCGTCTAGGCGGCAAGGTCACGACGGATCTGGATACGGCGCGGCGACTGTTTACCCTGATCTGCGCCCTTTATCGGCGCGGTTAGGCGTGCAGGTTCCGGGCACATCGCAACCCACTGGCAGCTTGCCAGGGGCGGTCTTGTTTGCATGCAATTTCAATCGTGTACGCTCACCCATGGCCCAGGCGCTGTTGCAAATGACCCATGGTAAGCGGGTGTTTGTCGATAGTTGTGGTCTTAGGCCAGAGCGCGGCGGCGAGATCGATCCGTTTGCCGCCGTTGTGCTTGATGAGGTCGGGGCCGATCTGACCGGCCACAAGGCCAAGAGCTTTGATGATCTGGACGATGGCTCGTTTGATCTGGTCATATCCTTGACCCCAGAGGCCCAGCACCGGGCGGTCGAACTGGCGCGGGGGCGGGCAGTGGATATTGAATATTGGCCCATTCCCGACCCGACCCTGGCCTCAGGTTCGCGCGAGGCGATACTGGAGGCCTATCGGATGAGCCGCGATGCGATCTTGAACAGAATCTATGCCCGGTTTGGCAAACCATCGACCTTTGGCGGCTGAATCGGGTATGGTAAGGGCTTGGGGCAGATCAGGCCGTCCGCAGCTTTGCGGCACGGATAGCTTGCCTTATCCAGATTGTCGTTTAGAGAGACCGCATGGCTAAAGAAGAACTTTTGGAATTTCCGGGCACAGTTATTGAACTCTTGCCCAATGCGACGTTCCGCGTGACCTTGGAAAATGATCACGAAATCATCGCCCATACAGCGGGCAAGATGCGCAAGAACCGTATCCGGGTTCTGGCAGGCGACAAGGTCCTGGTGGAAATGACCCCCTATGACCTGACCAAGGGTCGCATCACCTACCGCTTCAAGTAGGGTAGGGCACGTGATCGTGCCCAAGGCGCGTCTGGTCCTGGCCAGTGCTAGCCCAAGGCGGCTGGACCTGTTGCGTCAGGTCGGGCTTGAGCCTGACCTCATAGATCCCGCCCATATCGACGAGACTGAGTTGAAGGGCGAGACCCCAAGGCGCTTGGCGGTGCGGCTTGCGCTTGGCAAGGCCCAGAGCGTGGCGCAGCGGCAAAAGGATTCGTTTATTCTTAGTGCCGATACGGTTGTCGCCGTAGGCCGCCGGGTCCTGCCCAAGGCCGAAACCGAGGCTGAGGCGCGCGCGTGTCTGGCGCTTTTGTCGGGGCGCGGTCACAGGGTCTATACCGGATTGTGCGTGATTGCGCCCGATGGCCGCCTGGCCGAACGTCTGGTCGAGACGCGGCTGACCTTTAAGCGGCTCTCCCACACTGAAATCGAAGATTACGTTCTGGGCGGCGAGTGGCACGGCAAGGCGGGCGGCTATGGCATCCAGGGCCGGGCCGGCGGCTTTGTAATCGAGATTCAGGGCTCCTATCCCAGCGTGGTTGGTCTGCCGCTTTATGAGACCTTGTGCCTCTTGGAAGGCCTTGGTTATCGGCCCTCGGCCGCCTTATCCCAGACCTGACCCCGCCCTATGACCGTTCGCCGTCTTTATCTGGATGCGGGGCCGGGCGAAAGCCGGGGCGTCGTGACGCTGGATGGACGCCCCGAAAGGCTTTTGATTGAACGCGCGACCGACCAGGGCCTTGGCGCTGGTGCTCAGATTGTTGGCCGGGTGCGCCGCATGGAGCGGGCCATGGCCAGCGCCTTTATTGATCTGGGCGAGGGGCCTGATGGCGTCCTGACGCTATCCGGCGAGGCGGCCCGTCTGGCCGAGGGTGCGTTTGCAGCGTTTGAAGTGACCAGTCCCGCGCGGCTCGACAAGGGCCCGGTTGTGCGCCTGATCGGGCCTAGCGTCGGCCCGGTACGCCCCCTAACCGCCGCGCCAAGCCTAGAGGCCCAGCTAAAAGCCCTGGCGCCCGGTCAAACCGTCATCACAACCGCCCTAGCCCGCGAGGTTGCTGACCTGGCCCAGGCGCAGGTGCTAGAAATCGAACACGCATTGCCGGGCGGCGGCACCATCGCGATCGAGCCCACGCGTGCTCTAACCGCCATCGATGTTGATCTGGGGGCGCGCACAGGCGGCGATCCGCGCAGGGCGGCACGTCAGGCCAATTTGGCGGCCCTAGCGCAAGGCGCGCGGCTGCTGCGGCTCAAGGGCCTTGGCGGTCTGGTGGTTTTTGATCTGGTCGGCAAGGGGCTGGACGGGGTCGCAATCAGTACGGCCGCCAAGCTTGCCTTTGACCCGGACCAGCCAGGGGTCGCGTTTGGGCCGATCAGCCGGTTTGGTACGCTGGAACTGGCCTTGCCGCGCCGGCAGACGCCAGTTTTCGAGGTCTTGTGCGATCTAGAGGGTCGTCCCTCGATCCAGACCCTAGCCTTCACCCTGCTGCGGATGGCTGAGGATGCCGGTCGGGCCGATCCGGGCGGGCGCTTGCAGATGGTCTGTCATCCCGATGTGGCCGAGCTGGCGAACGTCCTGTCGCCGCATCTGGCGGCGCGCATCGGTCAGCGCTATGAGATTACGGGCCGGGCCTTGCTTGCCCGCGAGCATCTGGATGTGCGTCCCCTATGAGCCAAGCCCTGTGTCCCCAATGCAAAAAACCAATGCAGGAAGCCTATCGGCCCTTCTGTTCCAAACGCTGCGCCGATGTTGATCTGCATAAGTGGCTGACCGGTGGCTATGTCATACCGGGCGGTGCGCATGCTGAGGGGGATGGTGAGGATGAGACCGGCGGCGAGGGCGGCCTGCCTGCTGCTTCGGCAGAGTGGGACGAGGATTGATCGGCGGTTCTGAACTTTCCTGTTCTGCGGGCCGTTTTCGACGCTAGACACGCCGCAAAGCGTGACCTATAGACCTCGCCTCCGCGGGACTTGCGGAGCGAAGCTGCCCTCTAGCAGGGCGAGCGGGCCTGGGTAGCTCAGTTGGTAGAGCAGCGGATTGAAAATCCGCGTGTCGGTGGTTCGAATCCGCCCCCAGGCACCATTTCTCCTCAGATTTTAAATTGACGGGCCTTGGGTCTCGGGCCCCGGCGCAGGCTTTTGGTAAATCCCTGCCTGTAGGTGCCTAAATGTTTGGCAGGCTCTGTTCCTGTTCGCCCGGCCATGAATTGCCCAATCAAATGCGCCCTTGGGTGCGGCGCGCTGCCGGCCTGCTCTTGGTTAAGTCCCCGCAGCGCTTGACGTTTTCGCGTAGAGGACAAGTTTCCATTAAGAAATTGACGGCGCCAAAATTGCTGCATCGCAACATAAAATATTGGTTTTTGGCAAAATCTGTTCGTTTTTCGCGTTATTTTTCTGCTGCATTGCAAAATGTCAGTGATTTTGGCGTCGTGGCTGAAAAAGATTCCCGCCTTCAGGGTCTTGACGATAACAAAAGGGGTTGCCAAGAACGCCATGCCTCAAGTCTAACTTGTTGGTAAGGTTTTCCATCCTTCGGGATTGAAGGCCGGACACGCCTATTGTCGGGGTTTCCTGGGGTCCATTC
>CANGEH010000184.1 GCA_947452665.1 Caulobacteraceae bacterium | reverse complement strand
TTGTTAAGCGGTTTGGTCTGTCTTGTTGTCCTGTTTAAGGACGGCAAGACGCTAGCGGCTGTGGCGGCCGCACTCTTAGGGCTGGCTGGGGCCTTTGGTGTGGTGCGGTTTGGTACAGGGCAGGTTGATGCACTCAAAGCCGTGCATCAGATTGTATCGCAAATCGGCGGCTTAGCTGCCATGGGCTTGATGGCCGCACAATTTGTTGTGACCCTGGCCGACGAAGGCAGCAAGAGGCGGGCACAATGGGCGTGCCTTGGCCTTATTGCCTTAAGCCTCTTGATCGCGGCCCTAAAGCCCGCGGCAGGCCCGGCGATTGGGGCATCGTGGCTACTGGTCTTGGTGGTTGCGGTCTGGTTCTTGGCCAAGGATCGCCCAATGCCTCAGGCCGTCGGTGCCGTGGCCTTATCTGCGCTGATGCTCGTCAATGCGCTGTGGGTGCGAAAATCCACCCAAATGACGCCAGCGTTTTCCTGGCATCTTTATCATGGCCTAGTATCGGTCTGGCTGCTGGGCATAACCGGGCTTTGTCTCAAATTGAAAAAGCCCGCCTCGACCTAGCGCCCCATCCAGGGCTTAGACTTAGAAGACGACTGGGCGGCGGCGGCCTGTTCGCGTTGAAACCGTCCGCCCCGCGGCGGCTTTGGCTTGGCTTCTAGCGCCTGGTTCTTTAGGCGCAAGGCGCGCTGGATCGGGGTTTCGTTTGGCTGGACGGGATCTTCGGACATAAGGCGTGTTCCCGTAAATTCGTGCTGGCGCCCGACTCCGGACCCGCACCAAAGCCTTATGCCCTAAATCACCTCAGAGTTCCAGACGATAGACCCTGCGGGCTGTGCCACTGAAAAGGGCGATTTTCTCATCTGCGGAATATCCGGCAGCCAGCCGCTTAAAGGCGTTCCACAGCACATCATAGGAACAGGTCCCCCGATCCACCGGAAAATTACTTTCAAACATGCAGCGATCAGGCCCAAAAGCGGCGATACAGGTTTCGATATAGGGCTTCCAATCGGCGGCCAATGTCGCCGATGAGGCCGGAGGACTGGCCATAAAGCTGTCAAATCCGGCAAAAGGCATGGCTAGGCCACCAAGCTTGACCGAGACATTGGCCAAGCTTGCCAATTGCACGATCGATTGGCACCAAGCCTCAAACCGCGCCTGTCTTTGGCCCTGATAGGCCCCAATGCCGAGCGGTGTGCCGACATGGTCCAGGATAATGGCAGTGTCTGGAAAGGCGCGGGCCAGATCGATTAAATCGTCCAGTTGCGGCTCTAACAGCCAGGCATCAAAGGACAGGCCCAAGGGCGCTAGGTGTTTAAACCCTTCGCGAAAGGCTTCGGAACGGTAAAGCCCGCCAGCGGTGCGGGCGAGGGGCCCCAAAACGGCAGGGTCCGGGTCATACGAGGCGCTTTGGCGAATGCCGCGAAACCGGCCGCCGCCTGCGGCGATATGAGCTTCAAGTACGGCGGCGCAGGCATCGCCTTGGGTCAGATCGACATGCCCGACAATGCCCGCACAGGCCCGCACAGGCCCATAAAGGTCGCTGGCGCTCATGGCCGCAATGCCATTGACAAATTCGGTCTCGCCCACCGGCTTAAAGGCCGCAGGTCCGCCTGAGCGGTACATGGACCCGCATTCCAGATAGACCGTGGCCATGACATTATGGCCGCTGCGCATATCGGACAAAAGCTCATCCAGCAAATAGCGCGGGGATAGCTGCAACATGCGCTCAAAATCATGGCTGGGCGTAGGAATCTGAGCCAAGACGGGCGTGCGATCCCACAAATGGTGATGCGGATCAATAATCGGCAATTGCGGCTCTAGGATTGGTTCTTGCATAACAGCACCCTTGTTCGCTCGGACGACATCGCAGCCGGTCATCACCAAAATAGACGGTTAGGGTCGACATATTTACAGGGCGCGTCAAGAAATCTGGCTCCAAATCAGCAAAAACAGTGCTAACCCATTGCGATGAGCAGAACCGCAACAAACCTAATCATCGGCTTTATGGACCTAGTAAATGCGCTGCAACCGGCGCGTCAGAGGGGCAAGACCGTCGCCAATCTCATGCAGACGCTTGAGGGTCGCGGCGCGCGGATGGTTGAAACCGCGCACGGGCCGCTAAGGTTTCTAACCTCGCGCGGCCGGCACGTGGCCGGGGCCACCGATACATTTTTTGTCAATGAGCCTGAGACCCTCGACTGGATCGATGCGATCAAGCCGGGCGAGGTCTTGTGGGATATCGGCGCGGCCTTTGGTCAATTTGCGCTGTATGCCGGTAAGGGGGGGGTTCGCGTAATCGCGTTTGAACCCAAGGCCACCAGCTATGGCCTGCTGGTCGAGCATGTGGCCCTCAATGGCCTTGGCGACCAGATCACGCCGATCTGCCTTGCCCTGTCGGACAAGAACGGCATGACCGGCCTGCATTTGTCGGGCCTGGCCGCGGGTGAGGCGCTCAATACCCTGGTCGGCTCGAAAAATCAGTTCGGTGAGGTGCCCGGCGGCTATATCCAGCCAGTCTATGCCGCGACCATGGATGACGCACTGGCGCTCTATGGCCTGCCTGCGCCCGACCATATCAAGCTTGATGTCGACGGTATCGAAGACTGGATTTTGCGCGGCGGGCCCAAGACCCTCAAGGGCGTCAAGAGCCTGATCATCGAGATTGAGGGTGAAATGCTAGACCATGCGGCCCAGTCGATTGACCCCTTGCTGGCCGCCGCTGGCCTGGTCGAAGACACAGCCATTCGCCAGCAAGGCTCCAAACGTAACCGGCTATTTCGCCGTCCGGGGTGAGAACCCTTATCTGGGATGTCATGGGCGGGCATGCTTTTGTGCAGCGGGCGAAAGGGCAAGCGCGATAGCGCCTAAAACCCCCGATTGGGCATCTAGGCTTGGGGCGACAAGATAGAATTTGAGCCTTTCGGGGCTGTCTAGATCGGTCAGATAGCCGCCTAGGTGCATCAAAAAGTGCTTGTGTGCCGAAGCCAAGAGCTGAGGGTTTGATCCAACCCCGCCACCAATTATTATGCGCTTGGGTGCCGTAGTTAGGCTCAGGCTCATGGCCAATTGGGCGACGTAATCGCCAATCAGGTCCCAGAGCGGATCATTTGCGTCCAGCATCTCAGCCGGGTGTCCGCGCCGCGCCGCCAAGGCTGGGCCAGAAATTAGGCCCTCAAGACAATCGCCGTGAAACGGACAGGACCCGGCAAAGGGGTCTTTGGCCGGATCGCGTCTAACCAATATGTGTCCAGCTTCGGGATGCAATTGCCCATGTAGGGGGCGACCATTCGCAACGATGCCAACACCGACACCTGTGCCAATCGTCACATAGGCATAGTCACTTAAGCCCTGAGCTGCGCCCCACAAGCCTTCGGCCAAGGCGGCACCATTGACGTCTGTATCTAGGGCAATGGGAAGACCAAACCCGGTGCACAGGCTGGTGACCAGATCGGCTCCCGCCCAGCCGGGCTTAGGGGTTTTGAGAACCTGGCCCCAATCAGGGGCGCTGCGATCAAGCCGTACTGGACCAAAACTGGCCATGCCGATCGCATCAAACTGGCCCTTGTGAGCGTCTAGCACCGAGCGGACCTTGGCTAGGGTATCGGCCGCAGTTGTGGTCTCGATCCGCACCGGCGCGCTTAAATCATCTGGCCCAGTACCGAAGGCGATCACAACCTTTGTGCCGCCTAATTCTATGCCTGCTGCGCGTTTCATGCGCCTAACCAGACCACGCCATAGGGGCTGGAGCAAGGTCAGGCCCGCCCATCCAACATGATCAAACGTTCTAAATCGGGCCCTCGGTCTTGCAAGACTTGACCGCCTAAAGCCATAGTTGCGCAAAATGGGGATTACACCGTGACCAGACCTGACCGTGCCACCCGCCCCTTGCTGATCCTTGTTTTGGCTGCGACCAGCCTGATCAATACGGGATGCGCAACCGCTCAGCAGGCGATCAGCCTGGTGCCGTTTGTGCCAAAGCCTTATCTTGGCCAAAAGGCGTGGCCCGATGCCAGCCAGATCTTGCCCGCGCCGCCAGCCACAGGGTCCCAGCGTGAGGCCCAGGATCAGGCCCTGTTTGAGGCTAGCCGTGCGCTTGAGGGTTCTGGCCGTTGGAAGCTGGCGCAAAATGATGTGCCGACGGCCCCGGCAGCCATGATGACCAATTTTCAGTGCGCGGCGGGGATTGAACTGACGCCGCAATCGGCACCCAAACTGACGGCCATGCTGAGCCGTATTGGCATGGATTCCGCCTTTCAGGTGGCGGCGGTCAAGGATGTCTATAAGCGCAAGCGGCCCTATCTGATCAATGACGGCCCCATCTGCGTGGCTCGCTCGGCGTCGCTCGATGCGAGTCCCGACTATCCCTCCGGCCACGCCACCTGGGGCTGGGCGATTGGGCTTGTAATGGCTGAGCTTATGCCCGACCGGGCAACCGCGATCTTGGCTCGCGCTAGGGCCTATGGCGAAAGCCGCGCCGTGTGCGGTGTGCATTCTGCCAGTGCGGTGGAGGCTGGTCGCACCAATGGCGCTGCCCTGATCGCCGCCCTCCACGGCCATCAAGACTTTCGCACCGATATGGAACAGGCCCGCACCGAGCTGCAAGGCCTGCGCATGTCGCCAAAACCGCTCACTGCCGATTGCGCGGCAGAAAGCGCCCTGGTGTCGCAGCCCCTCTATTTGGGCTTTTGAGCGATCCTTAAGCCTTGGCGGTCAAACGCACCGGCAGGTCCGTATAGCCAAGCACGAAATTATTGGCCAGGCGGACGGGCTCACCGACCACTTCAATATGCTCAAAGCGGGCCATGATTTCTTCCCACAAGATGCGCAGCTGCATCTCGGCGACGCGATTGCCCATACAGCGATGGATGCCAAAGCCAAATGACAGGTGCTGGCGGGCGCGGTCGCGGTCAATGATGAACTGATCGGGCTGGTCGATCACGGTCTCATCGCGATTGCCCGAGACATACCACATCACCACCCGGTCACCCTTGCGCATCTGCTTGCCCTGAAACTCGATATCTTCGGTACAGGTGCGGCGCATATGGGCCAATGGCGTCTGCCAGCGGATGATTTCAGAAACCATATTGGGGATCAAGGACGGATCAGCCTTGAGCTTGGCGTATTGCTCAGGAAAATCATGCATGGCCAGCACGCCGCCCGAGATCGAATTGCGCGTGGTGTCATTGCCGCCAACAATCAGCAA
>CANGEH010000183.1 GCA_947452665.1 Caulobacteraceae bacterium | reverse complement strand
ACATTCAAAATGATCTCGGCCATGGCCATGCTCTCAAAACGAAACCGCCGCGCAAGGTCGCGCGGCGTAGGTCGGACGAATAAGGAGGCGTTAGATACACGCTTCTTTCAGGCCATGCAACGCCTCAGACGGATTGATCTTACGCATATGGCCAGTTTCCTTGTTGCCAGCGCGTCTTAACGCCCGCGTTTGCGGGGGGCAGAAGGTTTGCGGCGTGCGGTCTGGGTCTGCGCCAAGGTCTGCAATTTCATGGCAGCGGCTTGGTTTGAAGCGATCTGGCTGGCGCGCGCCGCCAAGATGGCCGGATCAATCGGCGCGCCCGCCGCCTCGATCACGCATTGGCCCGTATCCTTGATCGCGTGCTGGCCCATGCAAAACACGTCCTCATAATGTGGGCCCGCCACGGCTAGGCATTGATAGAGATTGAGCTTGGCCATGGTCAGGCAGCGATGGGTGGCCGGATCGCTCATCAAGGCCAAGGCCTGGTCATCATGGCCTTCGCGCACCTCGCCCAACACGGCTAGGGCAGCAATCGCTAGGGCACGGGTGACGAGGGGCGTTGGCGCCACGCCGGATGTCACAAGGGCGGCAGGCGTCGTTAAGGGCTCATGCAGGCTGCCCGTCGAGACCTTTTGCAAGCGGTTAATGCCGGCTTGATCGGCCAAGGGGGCCTGTTCGCCCAAGGCCTTAATATCGGCGAGGCGCTGGGGGCGGCCATCGACCATGGCCTTGGACCAGGCCTGATGCTGGATCGTATAGGCCGATTGCTTAATCGCTACGCCATTGGCCAATATGGCCTGGCCTTGGGCGTCTAGGGCCGCGATCACCAGAGCCGCGGCATGGTCTGAGCCAACAATCCCGCTGACAATGTTTGGATTGGCATAGAGGCCTGTTGCCAGGCCCTGACGGCGAACGGGGTCTTGGGCATAGGCCCCAACAGCGGTGACAAAGGCGGCGTCCTGCAAGGCAACAACCGCGCCATAGCCAATAGCGCCGGCTTCTAGGTCGGCGACCTTATAGGCCGAGGCAAGCCTTAGATCGTGGGCGACCTCGCCGCCATCAACGAAAGCGCTGGAAAGGCCCTGAACCCGCTCGGTATGGGCGACATAGCCTGCGGCCAGTTCGATGATCTTGCTGGACAAGCCAATCGGTGGCGGCGCTGCGGGCGGTGTAGGGGCAGGCGGTGCGGGGGTCGAGCAGGCGCTTACCAAGATGAGGCAAATGCCGGCCACCAAGCTTGAGCCCAAGCCAAAAGTCTTGCGCGTTTGACGATTATCCATGACCGTTCCTCCCGACAACATATTGACCATAAAGGAAAATTTATGGCTTGTCTGTGGCGCGAACTGCCAATGCGGCAATTAGGCCTTGGTCAGGTTTGGATCACATTGATATTAGTCAAACAGCTTGGACACGGACTCTTCATTGGCAATCCGGCGGATGGCTTCACCGATCAGGGGCGCCGTGCCGACGACCCGGACCTTGGAGGTCTTATTGACCGGTTCCGAGGCCTCGATGGAATCGGTAATCACCAGTTCGCGCATAACGGACTTGTTGACGCGTTCGATCGCCGCGCCCGACAAGACGCCGTGGGTGACATAGGCCGACACCTCGGTTGCGCCATTCTCGATGAGGGCCGCAGCCGCATTGCAAAGCGTGCCGGCGGAATCGACAATGTCATCAAATAGGATGCAGCGCCGTCCCGCCACATCACCGATAATATTCATAACCTCGCTCTCGCCAGGGCCCGAGCGGCGCTTATCGACAATCGCAAGGTCGGCATTCAGCCGGTTGGCCAAGGCCCTAGCCCGGACCACCCCGCCAACATCGGGCGAGACGATCATCAGCTGTTCGGCCTCCTTGTAATGGGCCTGAATATCCAGGGCCAGAACCGGAATGGCGACCAGATTATCGGTTGGAATATCGAAAAAGCCCTGAATCTGACCCGCATGCAGATCCATGGTCAGCACCCGGTGCGCGCCCGCGCGGGTGATCAGATTGGCAACCAGCTTGGCCGAAATCGGGGTGCGGCCACCGGTCTTGCGGTCCTGCCGGGCATAGCCAAAATAGGGCATAACCGCCGTAATCCGTCTAGCCGAGGCCCGCGACAGGGCATCGATACAAATCAATAGCTCCATCAGATTATCATTGGCCGGATAGCTGGTGGACTGGATGACAAATACGTCCTCACCGCGGACATTCTCGTCAATCGTCACAAACACTTCGTTATCGGCAAAGCGGCGCACCTGGGCGCGCGTTAGGGGAATGTCCAGATATTCGGCAATGGCCGTTGCCAGTGTGCGATTGGAGTTGCCTGCTAGCAGCTTCATCGGTCCGATATCCCCCGGCTATGATGGTGCGGCTTGTACCAGCAGCCCCCGTCGGGGCAAGCCATTTATGACAGTTTGGCGTCGTTCTGGCCCAAGAATGTGACATCCACAACCTTCGATCATTCACCGTCCAGCATTATGGCCGATAGAAGCCGCCCATAATCGCCTTCGTTCTGATGCAGGGCGCGGCGGTTCGAATAGAACAGGTCGGGCGCAGCCAAGGTGTCATGACCGCTCCATTGCGGCGCGATCACCCCGGCCAGCTCCAGCTGATGTAGGACAAAACCCGGCAGGTCGAACATGTGCTTTCCGAGGGCCCGTCCGGGAAGGAAGAACCGGCTCGATCCGGCTTGCCCTGCCTCAAAACGGTCTAGAAACTCCTCGCCAACCTCATAGGAATTAGGGCCGATACAGGGGCCGACGATTGCCACAATCCGCTCGGCGCGTGCGCCTTGGGCCAGCATGGCTGCGACCGCGGCCTGGGGCATGCCGCCAAGCGCGCCCTTCCAGCCCGCATGCGCGGCACACACTAGTCGCGCCTCAGCATCGGCCAGCAAGATGGGCGCGCAATCGGCCGACAGGGCCCCGCAAATCAGGCCCGGCGTATGCGAAATCACAGCGTCGCCCTCGGCTGACCCGGCCCCGTCCAGGGTCTCGGCCGCCAAGACGGTCGTGGAATGGGTCTGGTAGCCGGTCAGAAGGTGCTCTGGGCCTTGGCCTAAATGCGCCGCTGCGCGCCTGCGGTTTTCGGCAACATCCTCCGGGGCATCTTTCGAGCCCCGGCCCAGATTGAGGCTGTCATAAATCCCGGTCGATACCCCGCCTTGGCGGGTAAAAAACGCGTGGCGAATGCCTTTTAGGGCACCAAGGCGCGGATGGGTCAGGACGGGCAGGGGGCTCATGCGGCGGTCTCTGGATCGGGGTCAAATCCGGGCGGGGCTTGCAGTCCCTTGGACCAGAGGCCCGCCACCTTGAACAGCTCGCCCATTTGCGCGGCCCCCGTCAAGCGCTCAAGCTGGTGGGCAAGTTTTGCCGCCTGATCTGGCCGCGCCTGGCTCAAGGCCTGCGCGCGTTGATCAATGCCAAGTGCGCGCAGAAACTGGCCTTGATCAACCAGGCCCGTCTGGACCCCGCAATCCTTAGCGGCCGTGAGCACCGAAGGAAAATCAGCATGGATGGTAAGGTCATGCTCGCCCGGCGCATCAAGAGGGCCAAACTTTTTGTGGCCGCCAAGGGCTTGTAAGGTATCGCCAAAGCCAGGGTCTGAGCGGCCATAATCGATCAGCAGGCCAGCCCCGCCCTGAGTCGCAATCAGGCCGGCCACATCACTGGCCAAGGCGTCCTGGGCCGGGGACAATTCGAGCACTGAGCCCACCGAAGCGGGTGGAAACAGGCCCTCAACCGGCCTTGGCGACAGGCCAAAGGTGAGCGCGTCATCGGGCCCAAGCCCGACCAGGCGCTCGCTCCAACCCGCCTCAGTGCGGACAAATTGACGGGCCGGCAGGCAGTCGAGCACTTCATTGGCGATCACGATCACGGGGCTATCGGTCTTAACCTGGCCGATTTGGCTGACCCACTGAACAGGATGGGATTTGAGCTTGTCTTGCTGAATAGCCCTTAGAGGCGTGCTCGCCTCGACCATAACAATCTGAAGGCCCGCCAGCAGGTCTGGGGCCAGACGCAAGGCGCGCAGCACGTCCAGCATTAAGGTCGCATCACCCGGCCCGATCTCGACCAGACAAAGGCGCGCAGGCCGGCCAAGGCTCTCCCAGACCGCAATGCACCAAAGCCCGATTAGCTCGCCAAACATTTGCGAGACGAGCGGCGCAGTTACAAAATCGCCTTCTGCGCCAAGCCGAGGCCGCGAGGCATAATAGCCCTCTGCCGGATCATGCAGACAGGCGGTCATGTATTGGCCAAGGCTCATTGGTCCAAAGGCCTGGATCTGGGCCTTGAGGCGGTCCTTGAGGCTCATGCTTGGGCGGTCGCGGTCCTGATGGGTTGATGCGCGCGCCAAACCAGATAGGCCCCGGCTAGGATCATGGGGATGGATAAGATCATGCCCATGGTCAGGCCAAACGGAAAGATCGGCATGCCGACATCCGGCTCACGGACATTTTCGAGCGCAACCCGCACAAGTCCATAGGCCAACATGAACAGGCCGCTCAAGGCGCCGTTCTTTTGCAACCAGCCCAGCCTGTGGGTGGCGATGCGCAAGACGATCAGCAAGACAAGGCCCTCAAGGGCTGCCTCATAAAGCTGGCTAGGATGGCGCGGCAAGGGGCCGGCATTGGGGAAAACAATGCCCCACGGCACGGTGGTCGCACGGCCCCAAAGCTCACCATTGATGAAATTGGCGATCCGCCCAAACAGCAGCCCAAACGGGGCCGCGGGTGCAATCAAATCGCCAATGCGCAAAATGGGCATGCCTTGTGAGCGCGCATAGAAAAATGCGGCTAAACAGACTCCAATAAAGCCGCCATGGAAGGACATGCCGCCATGCCAAACCTTGAAGACTTCTAACAGGTCGGTCCAGATCAGGCTGGTATTATAGAACACCACATGCCCAAGGCGGCCGCCCAAAATGATTCCAAACGTGATCCACAAGATCAGGTCGTCAATTTGCAAGGACGTGGCGGTTGGCGTCTGTTCTCCCCAAAGCCTAGGCGTCCGGATCAGTCGCACCATATAGCGCCAGCCCAGAAGTATGCCGCTGATATAGGCCAGTGCATACCAGCGAATGGCAAACGGGCCCAGATGGATCAGGACCGGGTCAAAGTCGGGAAAGGGCACGTCAAATCACCTGTGCAACTGCAATGTGCCCAGCTTAGCAGTTTATCCACCAAAAGGTTAGGCTTGCCGCCCAAATCGGGCTGCTT
>CANGEH010000182.1 GCA_947452665.1 Caulobacteraceae bacterium | reverse complement strand
CTTCGGCGACCGCGACCTTGGCCCCGGTGGCGGCGGCCAGACGCGCCGCACGCACCCCGCCAGAACCCGCGCCAATTACAAACAGGTCATAGTCATAACCGGCCATGGTCGTCTCCAAACATCAATTCACGTAAAAATAAGGCGTTTAGGGCAAGAGCCTCAGCACGTCGCCATCGCCGCCCAGCAAGGCCTCATCGGCCAGGTCTAGAAACAGACCATGATCAACAACCCCGGTCACACTTTTTAAGGCATCGGCCAGGGCCGAGGGGTCGCGGATCGCACCGCAAGCCGCATCATAGATCAGATTGCCGCCATCGGTGCGCAAGGGCACATCGCCGCGCAGGCGCAGGCTTGGCACCGCTTTTATGTCACAATCCTCAAGCGCGTCGCGAATGCGCCTAGCCGTCGTGGTGTGACCAAAGGCGACGACCTCGATGGGCAGGGCAAACTGGCCCAGTACCGGCACGGACTTGGCGGCATCGGCAATCACCACACACCGGCGCGACGCCTCCCAAACCAGTTTTTCCCTAAGCAAGGCCGCGCCGCCGCCCTTGATCAGGGCGAGACCCGGCCCGATCTCGTCGGCACCATCGACCGTCAGGTCAATCCGCCCGGCCTCGTCCAAAGCGATCACCCGCATGCCCAGTGATAAGGCCAGGTCTTCGGTCGCCTGCGAGGTAGCAACCCCGACAATGTCCAGTGAACGCACAGCCAGGGCCTTGACGAACCAGGCCGCGGTCGAGCCGGTCCCGAGACCAACGACCATGCCGGGCTGGATCAGGGCGGCGGCAGCTTCTGCTGCGGCCTTTTTTTGCGCATCAAGGCTTTTGCTCATGGCAGGGTCTTACCTCAGCTTAGGATTTTCCGCCACGGGCACGTTTCATCATCCGAAACCGCTCGGCCCAACCCAGCTTTTGGCTCTGGGGCGCACGGGCAAGGCCCAGGGCATTGGCCTCGACATCGGCGGTAATGACAGAGCCAGAGCCGGTCATGGCCCCGTCGCCGATCCGCACCGGCGCAACCAGGGCACTGTTGGAGCCGATAAACGCGCCTGCCCCGACATGGGTCTGGTGCTTGTCAAAGCCATCATAATTACAAAAAATCGTCCCAGCCCCGATATTGGCCTTTTCGCCAATTGTGCCATCGCCCAGATAGGCTAGGTGATTGGCCTTGGCCCCGGCCCCGACCGTGACCTTCTTGACCTCAACAAAATTACCGATATGGGCCTGCTGCCCAATGTCTGCGCCGGGCCTTAGCCGCGCATAGGGGCCGATCAGGGCACCCGCCTGGACCTTGGCCCCCTCCAAATGGCTGAAGGCCTTGATCACCGCGCCGGTTTCGACCACGACGCCTGGGCCAAACACCACATAGGGCTCGACCACCGCACCGGCTGCGATCTGGGTGTCCCAGCTCAGGTGCACCGTATCGGGCGCGCTCATGCTCACGCCCTCAATCATCAGGGCCAGACGGCGGCGGCGCTGAAACACGGCCTCGGCCATGGCCAGTTCAGCCTGGGAATTGACGCCCATTACCGCATCCTCAGAGGCAAAGGCCACCTTGGCATGAAGGCCCTGATCATGGCCCAGCCCAATCACATCGGTCAGGTAATATTCGCCATTGGCATTGTCATTGCCGACCTTGTCCAGCAAGCCGAACAAGACCTTGGCATCGGCGGCAAGAATGCCGGAATTACAGTGGCGAACCTGGCGCTCCTCGAACGTGGCATCCTTGGCCTCGACAATGCGCAAAAGCTCGCCGCTCGGCGTCAAGATCAGGCGGCCATAGGCCCCAGGCTCGGCCGGATCAAAGCCCATGACCGCAAGGTCTGCGCCCTTGGACCGGAGTGCAAACAGGGGCTCGATCGTGGCGGCATCCAGCATTGGACAGTCGGCATAGGTGACCACCACATCGCCCTCAAACCCCGCCATGGCAGCACGGGCGGCCAGGACGGCATGACCTGTACCTTGCGGCGGATCCTGAATCGCCACAGCGGCGGTGCCAAGGCGCTGGGCGGCATGCTCGGCGACCGCGGGACTGTGCGTGCCCGCCACCACAATCACCCGCGCGCAGCCCAAGGCCTGGGCTGCATCAATGGCGCGGTCCAAAAGCGTGCGACCCCCAACCTTGTGCAGCACCTTGGGCGTTGGCGAGCGCATGCGCGTGCCCTGTCCGGCAGCAAGAATAATGGCGGCGCGTGCGGTCATAATGACGGTCCTTCAGGTCGTGTAGGATTGCCTTGCCTCAGGATTTAGCCGAAACCAAGTCCTGTTTCGAGCGGAGACCGCAACCTTGAGCGTTTTACCCCCCCTGTTTGCCCCAGATAGCCTGATCGGCACCACCCTGGCCTTCGATCTGGACGGCACATTGGTCGATACGGCGCCTGATCTGATGGGCACGCTCAATACCATATTGCACGACCACGCCCTGCCGCCCCTGCCGCTGAGCGCGGCAAAAAGCCTGGTCGGCAAGGGGGCCAAGGTGATGTTGGAGCGCGGCTTTGCAGCCTCTGGCCAGACGCTAGAGCCAGAGCGTTCCCAGATCTTGTTTGACCGGTTTATCGAAATCTATCTTGGCCGAATTGCCAAGGAGAGCAGGCCCTTTGACGGGATGGAGCGGGCGCTCGATCAATTTGCAGCGGCGGGGGCTGGCCTTGTCGTCTGTACCAATAAGCGCACGGACCTGTCCTTGGCCCTGCTCGACGGCCTAGGCCTTACCCACAGGTTCAAGGCCGTGATTGGCGCAGACCTTGCCCCCACGCCCAAGCCCCATGCCAGCCATTATCTGGCGGCCATAGACGCCGCGGGCGGTACGCTACAGCGCTCGCTCATGGTCGGCGACAGCACGGCTGATGTTCAGGCCGCCCGCAATGCTGGCGCGCCGGTCGTGGTGGTCAGCTTTGGCTATACCGATATTCCCGCTGCGGACCTGGGCGGCGATATCTTGATCGATCATTATGACGAGCTTGGCGCAGCGGTGCTGGGCTTGCTTGGCTAGCAAGCCCCCTTCCCCCGAGAAGGCAATATTAGCGGTGTTAAATCCTCCCCCTCCGGGGGAGGGGGACCCCGAAGGGGTGGAGGGGGCAGCGCCGGCCAAGCCCCCTTCCCCGGCTTCGCCGGTACTTCCCCCAAGGGGGCAAGATTAATCTGAGCCTCGCTGGCAGATTTTAAGCGAACTCGACCAAAACCTCATCGGCCGCGACGCTGTCTCCGGACTTGGCACCGACTTCCTTGACCACGCCATCGCGCTCGGCCCGGATGATGTTTTGCATCTTCATGGCCTCGATAATGCAGACAATCTCGCCTTCCTTGACCTCTTGGCCAAGCGTCACATCCATAGAAACCACCAGACCCGGCATGGGCGAGATCACCAGCTTGGACGTGTCGGCCGCCAGCTTGGGCGGCAAGCGCTTATGCAATTCCGCAGACAGGGGGGTGAGGACCAGCACCGAAGCCTTGGCCGCGCGGTGGCGGATAACAAAGCCCTGTGCCGCCGGTTCAACAGCGACCGTAAAGGCCCGGCCATCCAACAGGCCCTTAAAGGTCGGCCGACCTGGACGCCAATCCAATGTTTCGAGCGACAGGGTCCGCCCCTCTGTGGTCAGGTTAATCTCAAGCTTGTCGCTTTTTTGGGTCAGGGTAACGGGCCGCTCCTGCTCGCCAACAAACACCGACCAGTCAGAGCGCACAGGGCCAAGATCAAGGCTGTCGGGATTAATGCGGGCGCGGGCGGCATAAACTCGGTGCATGGCGGCGGCCACGGCCGTCATGACATCGGTCTGGAAATCGGTCGGCGCGGTGCCGTTAAAGCCTTCTGGAAACTCATCAACAATGTAATTGGTCGACAATTCGCCCGACTTGAACCGGTCCTGATCCATCACAGCGGCAAGGAAGGGAATGTTTTGGCCCAGACCCTCAATATGGAAGTCTTCTAGCGCCCGGCCCATGCCGGCAACGGCAGCTTCGCGCGTTGGCGCCCAGGTGCAGAGCTTGGAGATCATGGGGTCGTAATACATCGAGATCTCGTCGCCTTCGCGCACGCCCGCATCATTGCGTACCGTATAGGCCCCCAGATGCGACGAGCCATGCTCACCCTCTGACGGCGGATCATAACGCACTAAGCGGCCAATCGAGGGCAGGAATTTGCGATAGGGATCTTCGGCGTAGATGCGGCTTTCAATCGCCCAGCCCTTGATCTTGAGGTCGTCTTGTTTGAAGGCCAGGGCCTCGCCATAGGCCACGCGGATCATCTGCTCAACGAGATCAAGGCCGGTAATCAGTTCGGTGACCGGGTGCTCGACCTGCAGGCGGGTATTCATTTCGAGGAAATAAAAGCTCTTATCCTGCCCCGCGACAAATTCGACCGTACCGGCACTGTCATAGCCAACCGCCTGAGACAGGGCTACGGCTTGGGCGCCCATGGCGGCGCGGGTTTCGGGGTCGAGCAGGGGCGACGGGGCCTCTTCAATGACCTTTTGATTGCGGCGCTGGATCGAGCACTCGCGCTCAAACAGGTGGACAACATTGCCATGCTTGTCACCCAGCACCTGAATCTCGATATGGCGCGGACTGGTGATGAATTTTTCAATAAAGATGCGGTCATCGCCAAACGCGCCCTTGGCCTCGGCGCGCACGGCGGGGAAGCCTTCCTCGACATCCTTGCGGTTCCAGGCCACGCGAATACCCTTGCCGCCGCCACCAGCACTGGCCTTGATCATCACCGGATAGCCAATTTCTTCCGAAATTTGAACCGCATGGGCGGTATCAGCAATCTCGCCAATATGGCCGGGAACGCAGGATACATTGGCCGCAGCCGCGAACTTCTTGCTTTCGATCTTGTCGCCCATGGCCGAAATGGCCGCGGCATTGGGGCCGATAAAGACAATGCCCTCGTCCTTACAGCGCTGCGCAAATTCGGCCTTTTCCGACAGGAAGCCAAAGCCTGGATGAACGGCCTGCGCGCCCGTCTGCTTACAGGCGGCAATAATCTTGTCGGCAATCAGATAGGATTCGGACGCCGGGGCCGGGCCGATAAACACGGTCTCGTCGGCCATTTCCACGGCAAGGCTACCGGCATCGGCCTCGGAATAAACCACGACCGTCTTGATGCCCATGCGCCGGGCGGTCTTGATAATGCGAACGGCGATTTCGCCGCGATTGGCGATCAAGATTTTGGAAAACATAAAAGACCTTGCCCCGTCATCGAACTGTTTGACGCCAAGGGGTT
>CANGEH010000181.1 GCA_947452665.1 Caulobacteraceae bacterium | reverse complement strand
GCGCAAAAAAGCCGCCATGCCGAGCTGTTAAAGCCGACCAAGAAGGCGCCGCGCTATACGCCGGTCTCGCGCCGCCAAGATCGCCCCGATGCGATTGCCTGGTTCTTGCGCAATCACCCTGAAGTCACCGATGCCCAGATCTGCAAGCTCTTGGGCACGACCAAGTCGACGATTGATCAGGTGCGCGATCGCTCGCACTGGAACCATGCCAATATCAAGCCGGTCGATCCGGTCTCCTTGGGCCTGGTGGGTCAGCTGGAGCTGGACGCGGTGGTGCGCAAGGCGGCCGACAAGAAGAACAAGGACGATGCCAAGCGCGGTATTGTCTCTGACGGTCCAAGCCTGATGCCCGCGTCCGAAACCGGAATCATAGCGGCCGAAGAGCCAGAGCCAAGACCTGCCAAGTCGGTGCGGCTAGATGCAGTGTTCGAAGACTTTAACAATGAGGACTATTCCGAAGAGGACTAGGCCCTTGTTGTTCGGTAGCGATACCATCGGTTTGTGATGAGACCATTGAAGCGACGGGCGGTTGGGGCCATATGCGGGCTATGATTAGCCTCGATTCCCAGCCTGCCCTGTCGCCTGACGATTCTCAGGCGGGCCAACCCCGCTCCGATGCCCTGCCGATCTGGAGCCTTGAAGACCTCTATCTTGGCCGCGATGATCCCAAAATTGATCAGGACCTAGAGGCCGCGGCCCTAGCCAATCAGGCCTTGGTTGCCCTGAAGGGCGCGTTTATTGCGGGCAGGGCTAATCCTCAGCGTCTGGCGCTTCTGATCCAGTCTGGCATGCGCCATTATGAGGAGGCGACCGACAAGCTCTGGGCAGTTGGGGCCTATGCGGGCCTTGCCGCCTCGACCGCCCGTGATGATCCCGAATGGGCGAGGTTTGAGGCCGATATTCGCTCGCGGTCCTTGGCGATCAGCGCTGAAAGCCTGTTCTATACCCTAGAATTGAACCAGCTTGAGGAGTGGGAGATTGAGTCCGCTCTGCGCGCCGATCCGGCGCTGGAACGCTGGCGGCCTTGGCTCAGGCGCGTGCGCCTGTCGCGGCCCTTCGAGCTTAGCCCCGAACTTGAGCGCCTTTTTGTTGACCGCGCGCCCGGCATTGCCAACTGGACCCGCCTGTTTGACGAGACCTTGACCCGGCTGCGCGCCCAGATTGGCGAGGACAGCCTGCCCCTGCCAGAGGCGCTGAACCGGCTGTCTGATCCAGACCCCGAACAAAGGCGTCTTGCCGCTAATGGCTTGGCGAGTGCGCTTGAGGCCAATGGTTCTATTCTTGCGCTTTGCCTCAATACGATTGCACTGGAAAAACAGGTTGAGGATCGCTGGCGCGGCCATGCCTTTGCCGCCGAGGCGCGGCATCTGGCCAATGATGTTGATCCAGCCGCGATTGCTGCCCTGGAGGCGGCGGTGGTTGAGGCCTATCCGCGCCTTGCCCATCGCTATTATGCCCTCAAGGCCAAGGTCATGGGCCAAGAGACGCTCAATCACTGGGACCGCAATGCGCCGCTCGATCAGGCCGCGCCGCGGCGCTATGACTGGGACCAGGCCAAGGCCATGGTGCTTGAGGCTTTTGGTGATTTATCACCGGCCTTGGCCAATGGCGCGCGCCAGGTCTTTGAGCGGCCGTGGATTGACGCAGCGCCGCGTCCGGGCAAGGCCTCGGGGGCTTATTCCCACCCGGTCACCGCCCGCCACCACCCCTATGTGTTTATGAACTATATGGGCGAGCGGCGCGATGTCTTGACCCTGGCCCATGAGCTTGGCCATGCGGTTCACCAGACGCTTGCGGCGCATAATGGCTCGTTGCTGGCCGATACGCCCCTAACCCTTGCCGAAACCGCCTCGATTTTTGGCGAGGGCCTCGTATTTGACCGGCTTTTGGCAAGCGCGAGCGCGGAGGAAAAGCGCGGGCTCTTGGCGGGCAAGATCGAGGATGGTCTCAATACGGTGGTGCGCCAGATCGCCTTTCACCGGTTTGAAACCCGCTTTCATGAGGCGCGGCTGAAGGGGGAGTTATCCCCGGCCCAGATTGGCACCCTATGGCTAGAGGTTATGGGCGAAAGCCTAGGCCCAGCCGTGACCCTGAACGAAGGCTATGAGCATTATTGGGCCTATGTCAGCCATTTCGCCCATGCGCCCTTCTATGTCTATGCCTATGCGTTTGGTGATCTCTTGGTTGGGGCCTTGATGCAAAAGCGGCGCGAAGACCCGCAAGGCTTTGCCCCGCTGTATGAGGCCCTGCTCGCCGCGGGCGGCACTGTGACCTATATTGAGGCCTTGAAACCTTTTGGCCTTGATCCGCACGATAAGGCGTTTTGGCAACAGGGCTGCGCGCGGCTGGAAGGCCTGATTGATGCCTTTGAGGCCCTGGTCTAGGGCAGAACGGAAAACCTCGCTTGGTTAAGGACCCTGAACGCGATCGCCCCTCCGGACGCCTTGGCCGCTTCGCCAAGGTCGGGCTTGGCCTGTCGGGCGCGGCGGCGGCCTATGGCACCAATCTGGTGTTTGGTGGCCAGGAAACCGATCTTCGCAATGCCAAGGCCCTGCGCGCGGCCTTGGGCCAGCTCAAGGGGCCCTTGATGAAGGCGGCCCAGATGTTGGCCACTGTGCCTGATCTCTTACCGCCGGAATTTGCCAAGGAATTGGCCGAGCTTCAGACCAATGCCCCGGCCATGGGTTGGCCCTTTGTTCGGCGACGGATGGCGGCTGAGTTGGGTCCCGATTGGCAGGCGCGGTTTGCCCAGTTTACGCCTGAGGCTTCAGCCGCCGCCTCGTTTGGTCAGGTGCACCGGGCCACAGGCCTGGACGGCGTCAGTCTGGCGGTCAAGCTGCAATATCCAGACATGCAAAGCGCGGTCGAAAGCGATCTTGGCCAGTTGCGCGCCCTGTTTGGCCTGTTTCGCCGCATAGACAGCTCAATCGATCCCAGCCAGATGGCCGACGAGATCGCCGAACGCCTACGGGAAGAGCTCGATTATGGCCGCGAGGCTGGGCATATGGCCCTTTATGGTCAGTTTTTTGCAAACCAGCCCGATATTGCCGTGCCGCAGTCTGTGGCTGCGCTCTCGACCCACCGGCTCTTGACCATGGACTGGCTGGAGGGGCAGGGCCTATTGAGCTTCAAGTCTGCGCCGATGGAGACCCGAAACCGGATTGCCAGGCTCTTGTTCGAGGCCTGGTGGTCGCCCATGACCCATATTGGCGTCATTCATGGTGATCCGCACCTAGGCAATTACACCTTTACCCCCGATGCCGGGCGTCTGAACCTTTTGGATTTTGGCTGTGTGCGCATCTTCCCGCCAAAATTTGTCGCGGGCGTAGTGCGGCTCTATCGCGCCCTTCTGTCTGAGGACCGGCTGGAGCAAAGGGCAGCCTATGAAAGTTGGGGTTTTGCAAATCTAAGTGATGACCTGATTGAGGTCTTGAATGTCTGGGCGCGGTTTATTTACGGACCCCTGCTCGATGATCGGGTGCGGACCGTGGCCGATGGGGTGGCGCCGGGTGATTACGGGCGGGCTGAGGCCTTTGAGGTCCGACAGGCCCTCAAGGAAAAGGGCCCCATCACCATACCACGCGAATTTGTGTTTATGGACCGGGCTGCAATTGGGCTTGGGTCTGCGTTTTTGCATCTGGGCGCTAGCCTAAACTGGCGGGCCTTGTTTGAGGCCTCGCTCGAAGGCTTTGACGAGGCGGTCCTGGCGCAGCGGCAAGCCGAAGCGCTAAAGGCGGCGAGCCTAGCCTGATTTGGGCCCCTAACCTTGGGGAAGCCTTGCCTTTTCAACGGCTCGGTTTACTCAAGGGGCCTGCGCAGCGGAGGCGCGGTCCATGTCCGACGAACTCACACCCAGCCAAAGCCATGTCATTCCCGAGGGCTATAGCCTGCTGAATTGGCACCGCGGCTTTGGTCGCCAGATCGGGCCGCTCTATGAGCATAATGGTCCCACCGAATATCGCCGCGCCTTTCTGGTCGAGGAACACCATACCAATGGCATGATGAATGCGCATGGCGGCATGATCATGACTTTTGCTGACATGGCCTGGGGCCATGCGGTCTCAACGAGCGATTCGCTTTGGTGGGTGACAGTGCGGATGACCTGCGATTTTCTGTCCAGCGCTAGGCTTGGGGAATGGGTGGAAGGCTCGGGCGAGGTGGTTTTGCAGCAGGATGATCTCTATACCGTGCGCGGCCGCATCTGGTGCGGCGATCGGACCATCATGACCGGCACGGGCATATTCAAGGTCATTGAACAAAGACCGATCACGGCTCGGCCGTCATTGAATAAGGTTTCAAATCATGGCGGATGATCCGCGTATTGCCGAGATGGCAGCCCTGCCCGAATCCTTTCGTGCGCCGCTGGCCGCCTTTGCCGGCGTCAAACCACCCGCGCCCGCCTGGTTTGACGCCGCCCTTGCCGATCGGCCTGAGCGGCGCATGATCTTGGTGGAGGGCGCCAATATTGAACTCCTGACCTGGGGCGAGATTGGCAAGCCAGGGCTTTTATTACTGCATGGCAATGGCGCGCACGCGGATTGGTGGAGCTTTATCGCCCCCATGCTGGCCAAGGATTACCGGGTTGCAGCCATATCCTGGTCGGGCATGGGCGGATCGGATTGGCGCCAGACCTATACGGGCGCAATGTTTGCGCAAGAAATCTTTGCGGCCATGGCGGCGGCTGAGCTAGAGGCCGACGGCCAAAAGCCGATCGTGATTGGCCATTCATTTGGCGGGTTTCCGCTGATGTATTGTGCGGCCCGGCATCCAGACCGGCTGCGCGCCGCCATATTGCTCGATTCCAGCGTCCAGCCCCCGGACAAGCGCTGGAGGGGCCCGCCGCCGCGCGGTCCGGCCAACCGGGTCTATGCCACCCTAGAAGAGGCGCTTGGCCGGTTTCGTTTGGCCCCGCCTCAGGGCTGCGAAAACCTCTATATTGCCGATTATATTGCCCGCACCTCGCTAAAAGCCGCGCCGCTTGAAGACGGCTCAGGCCAGGGATGGAGTTGGAAATTTGATCCGCAAATGTGGGGCAAGTTTGCCATGGAAGATCTGGGCGGCCTGCTCAAGGACATGACCTGTCCTGTTGCTCTTATGTGGGGTGAGCGTTCTGGCCTGATGGGCGAAGAAACCTTGACCTATATGCTTAGCCAAGTGCCGCCAGCGACCCGGCTGGTCGCCATCCCCGATGCCGACCACCATGTCATGATCGACCAGCCGCTGGCCTTTGTCGGGGCCGTGCG
>CANGEH010000180.1 GCA_947452665.1 Caulobacteraceae bacterium | reverse complement strand
TCACAGGTTTTTAGGGCAAGCTGATCAAGCCTCTTGCAAAGCCCTTATGCGTCTGTCATAAGCCCGCCTCTCGAGACGGGTATCATTGATACTCTGGAGTGCGGGCGTAGCTCAGTGGTAGAGCACAACCTTGCCAAGGTTGGGGTCGAGAGTTCGAATCTCTTCGCCCGCTCCAATGTCTTCGAGGGGCCGTTAAAGGCCCGCTAGAAATTCCCCAGCCTGGTCTTTAATGGATGCGCGCCGTTCGGGCATAAAGCCTGACAGGGTCTTATAGGGCATGGCGAGGCGCATATTGCCCTTGAGCACGGTCTCATTCTCGATCAGGAAGTTCCAATACAGATAATTGAACGGACAGGCGCCGGGGCCGATCTTGATGGCCGGGTCATAGGCGCAGCCTTGGCAATAATCGCTCATCTTCTGGATATAGGCCCCAGAGGCGGCATAGGGCTTCGAGGCCATAAGACCGCCATCGGCAAACAGGGCCATGCCATGGACATTGGGCAATTCGACCCATTCAAACGCGTCAATATAGACCGCCAGATACCAGGTCTCGATCTGGGCCGGTTCAATCCCGGCCAAAAGTGCGAAATTGCCTGTCACCATTAGGCGCTGAATATGGTGGCCATAGGCGGTTTTGCGAATATCACTGACCGCCTGTTTCAAACAGTTCAGGTCGGTGGGCGCGCCCCAATAGAGGCCCGGCAAGTCGCGCTTGGCCGACAGGGCATTGCTGGTCGCATAGCTGGGCATATTGAGCCAATAAATGCCGCGCACATATTCGCGCCAGCCCAGGATTTGGCGAATAAAGCCCTCGGCCGCGTTTAGGGGCACTGTCCCCGCCCGCCAGGCTGCCTCGGCCGCCTGGCATACCTCCAGCGGCGATAGCAGGCCTAGATTGAGATAGGGCGACACTATGCTGTGGAACAAGAAGGGCTCGCCCGCCTTCATCGCATCTTGATAGTCGCCAAAGCTGGGCAGGCCGACGGTGAGAAAGTTATCAAGGGCTGCCAGCGCGCCTTGGCGGGTCACAGCCCAGCCAAACGGCTCTAGATCGCCAAAATGGCTGTGAAAGCGCGCGGCAACCAGGGCCATGACCTCGCGCGTTGTGGCGTCTGGCTCAAACCTTAGGCGGTTTGGCACGGCAACCTTGGCGGGTAGGCGTTTGCGATTGTCCTGATCGAAATTCCATTGCCCGCCGACCGGCTCTGAGCCCTCCATTAAGAGGCCGGTCTTGCGGCGCATATCGCGATAGAAATGCTCCATGCGAAACAGTTTTCGCCCCCTTGCCCAGTCGGCAAACTGCTCAAGGCTGGCCAAAAACCGGTCATCGGGGCGGATTTCAACCGGAATGTCTAAGGTCTCGGACCAGGCCTTGGCCGCCTCCAGCACCCGCCATTCGCCAGGCTGCGTCATGATCAGGGCGCTAGCCTCATGGCGGGCGACGGCGCGGGCAATCTCGGTGGTAAAGCTGCCCGTATTGGCGGGGTCATCAAGGGCGACATAATCGACCCGCATGCCCTGCGCGCGCAGCTCATCGGCAAAATGGCGCATGGCCGATAAGATCAGGACGATTTTTTGCTTATGGTGCGGCACATAATCGGTCTCTTGCGCCACTTCCAGCATCAGGACCGTATCGGTCGCTGGGTCTAGACCCCGCAGGCTGGACAGGCCTAGGCTCAACTGGTCGCCGAGGACAAGATGCAGGCGGCTCATGACGCGGTCGCCCGGCTAGAGCGCCGCCGCTCATCGCGGCAACGGTCTGAACAGGTCTGAATCTGCGCCCATACCCGGGCCCATTTCTTGCGCCACACAAAGGGGCGCCCGCAAGAGACGCAGGTCTTTTCGGGCAGGTCCTGCTTTTGCCGCATCTTGGCCATGAACAGCCTACGTCCCCCCACCCGTTTCAGATCAGGCTAGAGCCTGTTTAGCGGCTAAAAGGCAAGATTAATCCCGGTCACCAAGACCTTAGAGCGCTTGTGGGTGTCGCTCCCAGCTTCCTTGCCCAGATCGGGTGCATTCAGGGACGGCTGGCCAAGGTTCCGGTCTTGGCCAGATTGGCGACCCAGCCATAGGAGTCCTTTAGGGTCCGCACCCCCGTCGCCCGATCATGCGCGACCAATCCGAACTTGGAGGTATAGCCAAGCGCCCATTCGAAATTATCCAGCAGGGTCCAGACAAAATAGCCGCCCAAGGCAGAGCCTGCCGCCTTGGCGTTCAGGGCGGCCTCCAGATGGCGCCGGATATAGGTGATGCGGAACGTGTCCTTGATAATGGCCGGCTTGGTGCTGAACGGGTCTGAACAGCCGTTTTCGGTAATCATGACCTGTGGGTTGCCATAATCCTTGCGTAGCCAGCCCAAGACCTCGGCCAGACCCGATGGGTCAATATGGCGGCCAAACGCGTCAAGTTCTGCGCCCTTGGGCGGGGCGGCTAGGGCAATCTTGCTGGGCGAGGATAGGTCCAGCTGCACATAGGCTGGGGCATAATAATTGACCCCAGCAAAATCGATCGGCTGGTAAATAGTGGCCATATCGCCGTCCTTAAGCGCCTTGCCGATCTGGTCGCTGACCAGTTTGGGATAGGTGCCCTTGAGGGCCGGGTCTAGCCAGGCGCGATTAGACAGGGCATCTAGGCCTTCGGCTGCTGGCCGGTTCCAGACGGCCAGGTCGCCGCCGCTCGCCCGCACCGGCTGCAGGGCAAAAGTGGTGCCAATTGACAGGTCCGATTGACTGGCGCGCAGGGCTTGGATGGCTAGGCCTTGGCCAAGATTGAGATGATGGATGACCGGGCCAAGCAGGGCCGGGTCTTTTAAACCGGGCGCATGCATGCCCAAAAGGTGACCAAAAATGGACTGGGCCGCTGCCTCATTCAATACGATAAAGCGCTTGAGGCGATCGCCAAGCCTTTGGCCAACGGCCGAGGCATAGTCCGCTAGCCGCATGGCCGTATCGCGATTGGCCCAGCCGCCCTTGTCTTGCAGGGCTTGGGGCAGGTCCCAGTGATAGAGGGTGGCATAGGGGACAATATCCTTAGCCAAAAGCCCGTCGACCAGCCGCTCGTAATAGTCCAGCCCCGCCGCATTGACCGTGCCCTCGCCGGTCGGAACAATCCGTGGCCAGGACATGGAAAACCGGTAGGCGCCAAGCCCGGCCGCCTTGATCAGGTCTATGTCCTCGCCAAAGCGGTTATAGCTGTCGGTGGCTATGCTCGCATCGGAGCCATCAATAATCTTGCCGGGCTGACGCTCAAACGTGTCCCAGATGCTCTTGCCTCGGCCATCGGCCTGTTCAGAGCCCTCAATCTGGAAGGCTGCGGAGGCCACGCCCCAGACAAAGTCCTTTGGAAATTGGCGGCTGGCGGGTTGAAGATCGGTTTTGGCGGCCGGTTCGCACGCGCCGAGGCCCAGGGCCGTGGCCCCGAGGGCTAATCCGCCCAAGGCGCGGCGATTGATTTGAACTTCACCCATCAGATTGTATCCCCCAAGATGGGCCCCTTGGGGGCCATTTGGGCGTGAGTATGGCCTGTGAAGGCCGCGCTTGCCTAGCCCTGCTCGCCAAGCGCGGCCATGGCGGCGCGGGTATGGTCATTGGTCGGAAAAAATAGTTCCAGCCGCAGATCGCGCACAGTTACGTCCTCACTGGTGCCAAAATGCGCAATCACCGACAAAAAGCTTAAGGGCTCGCCCGGCGTCTTAAAGATCAGGGGCACGACGGGGCTGCGCTGACCGGAAGGGGCCTTATAGGGATGGGTCTTGCTGGCGCGCTGAAGCGATTGCAGCAAGGCTTGCAAAATAGGGTCATCGCCCGCCTCGAGGGCTTCTAATTGCAGGCGGGCGGTCATTTCGTGCACAACCTGCGGATAATTGGCGACCAGATCGGGGGCCAGGGGCTGTTCGGACAGGAGCCGGATCAGATTGGATTCGGTACCTGACGGGTCTAGACCCGTGATCAAGGCCTTGGCGGTAAGGTTTGCGTCGAGCAGGTTCCAGTGCCGGTCACAGACTAGGGCCGGATTGGGCGCGTGTTTGGCCATCATTTCGGACAAGACGGCGCGAAAGGGGCCAAGCGCCTCGGAGTCCAGCGGCGAAGCCGGATAAGCCGGCACAAAACCCGCCGCTTGCAAGAGGCTGTTTCGCGCCGCGAGCGGCAGGACCAGGCCTTGAGCCAGCTGCATGACCATGTCGCGGCTCGGCTGGGCGCGGCCCGATTCCAGAAACGAGACATGGCGGGCCGAGACATTGCTATTGCAGGCCAGATCAAGCTGGCTCATGCGCCGCCCGGCCCGGTAGTGGCGCAGGGCCGTGGCAAAGCTGGTCGGGCGGCGGGTATGGGCGGGTATGGCATCTAACATGCCCAGAGCTTGCCATTTGGGATCAGGCTGTCAATGACCTCAAAGGTAATTGCCACGCCTACCTTTGCCGAGCCATAGTCTGTGTATTCACCGTTTAGGAGGAAGGTCATGACCCGGTTTTGGACAAATTGGCTAAGGGTTTGGTGTTTCTGTGTTCTGGCGTTTGGGCTTGTTTTAGCCGCCGTCGCGGTCCCTGCCCTCGATGGCCCGGCGCGCTGGATTTATGGTCTGGTGCAGATCGGCCATGCCCAGCCCCTATCATTTGAGGCCCCCGGCATGCGCTTTAGCATTGCCCTGGTGGGCGCCGTGACCTTTGGCTGGGGCCTGACCATTGCCGGCATGATCAAGGCTGCCAGGCTTGGCGGCGCACCGGTCTGGCGCGACCTAACCGCCGCCTTTGGGCTCTGGTATATTGTCGATAGCGGCATATCGATCCTGACCGGATTTGGCCTCAATGCCGTGTCCAATACCGGCTTCTTGATCGCCTATCTGATCCCGGTTCTGCGCTCTGGCGTTTTGCGCGGCTAGTCGCCCGAATAGTTGGGCGGCCGTTTTTCCAAAAACGCCATCATGCCTTCGCGGACGTCCTCGGACTGGGCGCAGAGGATCTGGTTGCGGTCTTCCATGGCAATGGCTGCTTCCAGGCTCTGGGCATCGACGCTCATATTCAAGCATTCTTTGGTCAGGCGCAGGCCCATGGGCGAGGTTGTCAGCATCTCGTCCAGATAGACCTTGGCCGCCTTGTCCAGATCCGCATCGGGCACGACCTCGCTCACCAGGCCCACCCGCAAGGCGCGCTCGGCATTGATAAACCGGCCGGTCAGCATCAGTTCAGACGCTACCGACACCCCAACCAGTCTTGGCAAGAAATAGGACACGCCAATATCGCAGGCCGATAGGCCAATACGGATAAAGGCGGCATTCATGC
>CANGEH010000179.1 GCA_947452665.1 Caulobacteraceae bacterium | reverse complement strand
GACATACTGGCCAGACGGCAGGTCGGCCAAGGCCTTGGAGCTGACCCCAGGCGCGGCCATGGCGGCCGGCGCGGCAATGAGCGAAAGGCTGGCGGCAGCCGCCAGAACGGTGCGAAGCATAAGCGATCTCCAACAAAACCATCGATTGCCGACACTTGGCCAGATTCACACGCCCTGATCAATGACCAAAGCGTCGGCCATGGCCTAGCGTGCTTGGCGAAAGGCGCAACTCGGCCTATCTAGCGGCTCCAGCACCCACCACCAGCATGGCGAGACCTTGATGACCTATCGTGCCCCGATACGCGACCTCGTATTTGCCCTGACCGATGTGGTGGATATTGATCAGGTCTGCCAAGACGGGGCGTTTGCCGAGTTCGATCACGACTTGATGCAGGCCGTATTGGATGCGGCGGGTGATCTGGCGGGCGGTGTCATGGCCCCGCTAAACCGGATCGGCGACACCCACGGCGCACGCTATGCCAATGGCAAGGTTACCGCCGTGCCTGGCTTTGCCGATGCCTATAAGGCCTTTGCGCAAGGCGGCTGGAACAGTCTGGCGGCCGACCCCGCCTATGGTGGCCAGGGCCTGCCAAAAGCCTTGGAACTGGCGGCCTATGAGACCTTTCATGCGGCCAATATGGCTCTGGCCCTGTGCCCCTTGCTGACCCAAGGTGCGATTGAGGCCATTCATGCCCACGGCTCGGAGCGGCAAAAATCACTCTATTTGCCGCGCATGATTAGCGGTGAATGGACTGGCACCATGAACCTGACCGAGCCGCAATCGGGCTCGGACCTTGGCACACTCACCACGCGGGCCGAGCCTAACCCAGACGGTACATACCGCATCTATGGCCAGAAGATCTATATCACCTGGGGCGATCATGATGTGGCCGACAATATCATTCACCTCGTCTTGGCCCGCCTGCCCGACGCGCCCGAGGGCGTAAAGGGGATCAGCCTGTTTCTAGCGCCCAAGCGCCTGACGGCTGAGGACGGCAGCCTAGGGGCAGCCAATGATCTGCGGCCCGGCGGCATTGAGCACAAGCTGGGCATTCATGGCTCGCCCACCTGCACCATGCTGTTTGATGGCGCCCAGGCCGAACTGGTCGGTCAGGTCGGCAATGGCCTGGCCCATATGTTCACCATGATGAATTCCGCCCGCCTCAATGTCGGCATGCAGGGCGTTGGCATTGCCGAGCGCGCCTATCAGGCGGCATTGACCTATGCGGTTGATCGCAAACAGGGCCGCTCGGCCTGGACGGGTGCCCACCCTGCCCCAATCTTTGACCATCCCGATGTGCGCCGCTGCCTGATGATCATGAAGGCCAAGATTGAGGCCGCAAGGGCCATTTGCCTGGCCACCGGCATAGCCGCAGACCAGGCGCGGCTGGAGGTCGATCCAGTCAAGCGCGAAGCCGCGCGTCTGCGCGAGGAATTGTTTGTGCCCGTGGCCAAGGCCTGGTCCACCGATGTCGGGGTCGAGGTCGCTTCTATGGGCGTGCAGATTCACGGCGGCATGGGCTTTATTGAGGACACCGGCGCGGCCCAGCACTATCGCGATGCGCGGATTGCACCCATTTATGAAGGCACCAATGGCATTCAGGCCATTGACCTGATGGGGCGCAAGCTGGCCATGGGCAATGGCGAGGCTGTGCGCCAACTGATCAATGACATCTGGCCAACAGCCTCGGCGCTGAAAGGCCACGACAATGCCTGGCTGCACACGGTCGGCACCCGGCTAGAAAACGGCATAGCCGCGGTTCAGGCCGCGACCGGCTGGCTGATTGAGCGGCGTGGCCATGCCCAGCCCGATGCCTTGGCAGGCGCTGCGGCCTATCTGAAACTGCTCGGCGATGTGATGGGCGGCTGGATGCTCGGCAAGGGGGCGCTGGCAGCGGCCCGTCATCTGGCGGCTGGCGAGGGCGACGCTGCCTATTGGCGCACCAAGATTGGTCTGGCCCGCATCTATAGCGAACACGTTTTGGCCCAGGCCCCCGGCCTAACGGCGGCCGTAACCCAAGGCTCGGCCGACCTGTTTAACATCACCGCTGAAAGCATGGGGGCTTGAGGGCAAGCTTCGGCCTACAACAACCAATCGGTTAAGGTTTTGTGGTCTAATCGCCGTCAAAGCCCAAAGGATCACCGCCCTGACCCTCGCGATTTTACAAGCCCGCATGTCTTCGAGCCGCCTGCCCGGCAAGGTGATGGCTGACCTTGTCGGCGCGCCCATGATCCTGCGCCAGATTGAGCGGGTCCGGCGCGCCAAGGGGCTGGACCAGATCGTGGTGGCTACGTCCACTCATGCCAGCGATGATGGTTTAGCCTCTGCCCTGAGCGCAGAGGGGACAGACGTCTATCGCGGGCCGCTGGACGATGTATTGGCGAGGTTTATCGGGGCTGTGGACACATTTTTGGGCCATGAGACGGTTGTGCGCCTGACCGCCGATTGCCCCCTCGCCGATCCGGCCCTGATTGACCAGACCCTTGACCTGCACCGAGAAAGCCAAGCCGATTATACCTCCAATACGCCAAAGCGGCGGTCCTATCCCAAGGGCTTGGATGTTGAGGTCATGAAGACCAGTGTTTTGCGCCAGGCGGATGCTGAAGCGACCGATCCTTATGATCGAGAGCATGTGACGGCCTTTATCCACCAAAGGCCTGAGCGGTTTAAGATTGCCGGGCTTGAACAGCATGCCGCCGAGGGCGAGGTGCGCTGGACCGTGGATCGGCCCGATGATCTGGAGTTTGTTCGCGCCGTCTATGGCGCGCTCTATCACCGCAAGGCCGATTTTACCTCGGACAATGTCCGCGTGTTTGTTCAGTCCAGGCCAGAGCTTTGGGCGCTGGGCGGCGACCGGCGGTATTGAGGACCAAAGGCAATGCCCAATGTCACCTTGCGCGACCTGAGCGAAGCTGACCGCGAGCGGCTGCATATCTGGCGAAATAGTCCAGACGTTGCCGCCTATATGTATACCGACCACCCGATCAGCAGGGCCGAACACGATGGCTGGTTTGACGGCTTGGCCGATGATCAAAGCCGCCGCTATTGGTTGATCGAATTGGACGGTCAGCCCGTGGGCCTTGCCAATCTGGCCGATATTGATTTGCGCAACAGACGCTGCGCCTGGGCCTATTATCTGGCAGAGCCGTCGGTAAGGGGGCTGGGGGTGGGGTCATACATCGAGTTTTGGATGATTGAGCATGTGTTTGGTACGCTCGGTCTCAATAAGCTGTGCTGCGAGGTTCTGGTCTCCAATGAGCCGGTCTGGCAATTGCACATGACCTATGGCTTTACGCGCGAGGCGCTTTATCGCCAGCACATCCTAAAGGCCGGCCAATATGAGGATGTGATTGGGCTGGGCCTATTGGCAAGCGATTGGCCCGCCTTGAAACCGGCCCTGCAGGCTCGGCTGCAAGCCAAGGGATTTCAGGTCACCTAGGTTCACTCCACAGTCGATGTAGGAAGATTTATTTCAGATCAATCCTTCCCCCGCCAAGGCAGCGAGAGGCGGACTAAGCGGCCCCAGCCCCCCTTCCACCTTCTCCGCGCAGGCGGGGACCCAGACCTGTTCGCACGGCCCCCTGGAGCGCACATTTAACCAACCGGAAATCCCCCAATATGGATCGAATCTAGGCCTTTCAAAAATCTCTAATAGCGGCGGCCACCCGTCCCGCTCCAAGACCATCACACAGGGCACTGGCCTTATGCGACAGGGTTTGCAAGGCCCGCACCTGCCCCGCCAGCCCCAGCACAGCCAAGGCAAGCTCGGGACCAAAATCTAAAGAGCGCGCATCCAGCGCCACGCTCGCACCCTCCCGCTCCAGCCGCCTTGCGAGATCGGCCTGATTATCGGCCAAGATCAGGGTCAGGCTAGGCAGGCCAAGGCAGGCCCGCTCCCAGGTGCTGGACCCGCCGGCGCCAATGGCAAGATCGGCCCGGCTCATTAGACCCGCCATGTCTATGGTTTCAACGTATACGGAAAGCTGGGCGTGTTGGCTTGCAAGGGCCTTCAAGCGCGGCAAGGACTGCGCCTCGGCCCCCACCACCGCCCAGATCGGATTGGGCAGGCTCAGCTCCAGCAAGACCTCGACCACCTTGGCGGTCAGGCCAAACAGGTCGGTCAGACCCAGAGCCACAAGTATGGGACCATGACCAAGGCTAGCCTTGCGCCTGACAAGCATTTCGGGCCGCAACCTCGCAAATTCTGGCCGCACAAGCGCATAGTGTGGCCCGGCTAGAACCTTCGCCGCCTCTGGCACGCGCCCATAATAGTCCTGCGCGGTTCGGCCAAGGCTGGGGTCCAGCAAAAGGTCGCAAGGATGGACCCGCCCCGGCATATCGTCCAGCACCACCAGCCTGCGCCCGACGCCTAAAGCGGCCTCCTCCGTTTCGCCAAGGCCATAATGATCGACCACGATTAGGTCGGACGGCTGCTTACAGGCCAGGGTCACCAGCGTATCCGGTTCGCAATTGATCTGGCCTATCCTATCGCCGCCAAAGCGCTGCAAAATCTGGGCAATCGGCGGCGGGGCCATGAACTGGCACTCAAGGCCCAGATCGTTCAAGGCAGCCGCAAGCGTCAGACAGCGCATGACATGCCCGCCCCCGACCAAAGGACCAGCATCAGCCAAAAACAGAACTTTCGGGGCATTGGTCACAGGTGAAATCATCCCCAAGACGACAAAAACGCACACCGCCCGTCGCATCTGATGGAATCATCGTTAAATAGCACCAACAAAGTCTTACCGCCGCGTCCCTTGTCGAGAGTCCGTCCCATGTCCAATACCCGCTCTGTTCGCTGTGCCATTATTGGATCGGGTCCGGCTGGCTATACCGCCGCCATCTATGCCGCCCGCGCCATGCTGGCCCCTGTTCTGATCGCGGGCATCCAGCCGGGCGGCCAGCTCACCATTACGACGGATGTCGAAAACTATCCCGGCTTTGCGGATGTGATTCAGGGCCCCTGGCTGATGGACCAGATGCGCGCCCAGGCCGAGCATGTTGGCACAGAATTTGTCGCCGACGTGGTCTTGAGCGCCGACCTGGCCAGCCGCCCTTTCAGACTGACCTGCGATTCGGGCGATGTGTTCTTGGCCGATACCCTGATCATAGCCACAGGCGCCCAGGCCAAGTGGCTGGGCCTAGCCTCCGAGCAAAAATTCCAAGGCTTTGGCGTTTCGGCCTGCGCGACCTGCGACGGGTTTTTCTATCGCGGCAAGGAGGTCGTGGTGGTCGGCGGCGGCAATACGGCGGTGGAAGAAGCGCTTTACCTGACCAATTTTGCCTCCAAGGTCACCCT
>CANGEH010000178.1 GCA_947452665.1 Caulobacteraceae bacterium | reverse complement strand
GGCCGTTAAGATGCTGCGCGAAGCCCTGGTTGGCGAAGACGTGATCAGCGTCGCCGGTATCCTCAATGGCACCTGCAATTATATCCTCACTGAGATGGAGACCAAGGGCAGCGCCTTTGCCGATGTGCTGGCCGAGGCCCAGAGGCTGGGCTATGCCGAGGCCGATCCCACAACCGATGTTGGCGGGTTTGATGCCGCCCACAAGATCACCATATTGGCCGCGCTTGCCTTTGGCTGTGCGCCCGATTTTGCCTCGGCTGAGATCGAGGGCGTTGATCAGGTCGATCTGGACGATATCAAGCTGGCCCATGATCTAGGCTATCGGATCCGCTTGGTGGCTTCGGCTGTGCGCGAAGGCGAGGCGGTGGCGGTGCGTGTGCATCCGGCGCTTGCGCCTTTCGGCCATCCGCTTGCCGAGACGCGCGGCTCGCTCAATGCCCTCTTTATCGAAGGCCGCCGCATTGGCCGTATCTTCTTGCAAGGCCCTGGCGCAGGGGCAGGGCCAACGGCTGCGGCTGTGGCGGCCGATATTGCCGATGTCATGACCGCTGCATGCAGGCCCGTCTTCCAATCGCCCGCTAGCGGTTTGAAATTTGCGCCCGTCATAGACCCTGCCAACCGAATTAGCCGTGTGTTTATCCGCTTGCGGGTCAAGGACCAGCCTGGCGTTATTGCCGCAGTCTCCGAGACCTTGGCCGGAGCCGGGGTCTCGATTGACGGGTTTTTACAAAAGTCCGCCCAGGCCGATGGCAGTGTGCCGATTGTCCTGACCACCCATGCCACAGCAGAATCTATCGTGTTCGAGGCGCTTGAGCGCATCGCAAGGCTTCCATCCATGCTACAGCCCCCCAAGCTGTTGCGGATTGCCCGCCTATAACCTTGATTGATTCGATTCATTCCATTTCGGAGACCTTGAATATGAGTTCGCAAAATCTGGACCGTAGCCTGTTGATGGACGCTGTGCGCGTCACCGAAGCGGCGGCCATTGCCTCCTGGACCGAGGTCGGGCGCGGCGATGAAAAGGCTGCAGACCAGGCCGCCGTGGATGCTATGCGCACCGCCTTGAACGAGCTGAATATTGACGGCGTCATTGTAATCGGTGAGGGCGAGCGCGACGAGGCCCCCATGCTCTATATCGGCGAAAAGGTCGGGACCGGCAAAGGCCCTCGCGTGGATATCGCGCTTGACCCGCTCGAGGGCACAACCTTGACCGCCAAGGCCATGGCCAATGCCCTAGCCGTCATGGCCTGGGCCCCAGCGGGCACCATGCTCAATGCGCCCGATACCTATATGGACAAGATTGCCTGCGGTCCTGGCTATGAAGAGGGCGTGATCGATCTGGACAAGAGCCCAGCCGACAATGTGCGGGCCCTGGCCAAGGCCAAGGGCGTTGCGCCGTCCGAGATCACGGTCTGTGTTCTGGACCGTCCGCGGCATGCTGACATTATTGCCAGCCTGCGTGATGTGGGCGCGCGGGTCTATCTGATCACGGATGGCGATGTCGCCGGTGTAATGAATACGGCTGATCCTGATACCGGCGTGGATATGTATGTCGGCCAAGGCGGCGCGCCCGAAGGCGTTCTCGCCTGTGCTGCACTGAAATGCGTTGGTGGTCAGTTCCAAGGCCGTCTGGTGTTTCGCAATGCTGATGAGCGCGCCCGCGCGGCCCGCCTTGGCATTACCGATCTTGACCGTAAATATACCCTGCATGAAATGGTCAGGGCCGATGCGATCTTTGCCGCGACCGGGGTGACCAAGGGGGCCTTGCTTGATGGCGTCCGGGTCCAGAACGGCTTTGTCCATACCCACACCCTGGTGATGAATTCCTCGACCCAGACCGTGCGGGAAATCCGGATGAAGCGCGCGCTCTAGCATGACCGATAGCGGCGGCGCAGCGGGCTTTCTGGGCGTTGGGCGGTCCTTGACGGGACGGGTCTGGCGCACCCGGCCTGCTGACGCCGATGCTGTGCGTCATGTCCAGCAATCGGCGGGCCTGAGCGAGCCCCTGGCCCGGGCTCTTGTGTCTCGCGGGATTGGCCGTGATCAGGCCGAGGCCTATCTGAACCCAACCTTGCGCGCCCTGTTTCCCGATCCATCCAGCTTTATGGATATGGATCTGGCCGCCACCATCTTGCTTGATGCCATAGAGCAGCAAAGGCCCATGGCGGTCTTTGCCGATTATGACGTGGACGGCGCCTCCAGCGCCGCCCAGCTGGTGCGCTGGTTTCGGGCCATGGGTCAGGACCTGCCCATCTATGTGCCTGATCGTATCCTAGAAGGCTATGGCCCCAGCCCGATCGCCTTTCGCCGCCTGAAAGATCAGGGCGCGGAACTGGTGATTACGGTCGATTGCGGTGCGGCGGCCTATGACGCGATCGAAGAAGCCACCAGAATCGGCCTTGATGTCGTGGTGATTGACCATCACCTGATGCGCGAAGACCCGCCCAAGGCCGCGGCTGTGGTCAATCCCAACCGTCCCGGCTGTGGCTCTGGCCAGGGCGTCTTGGCAGCAGCGGGCGTGGTGTTTGTGCTCTTGGCCGCCCTAAACCGCGAGGCGCGCCGCCGGGGCTTGTTTGAGGGCCGTCCGGAGCCGGATCTGCGCCAATGGCTGGATCTGGCGGCCATGGGAGCGATCTGCGATGTCACGGCTCTGAGCGGCTTTAACCGCGCCTTGGCCAGCCAAGGCCTGAAGGTGATGTCGAACTGGGCTAATCCCGGCCTAAAAGCCCTGCTCGATGTGGCCGGGGCCAAGGGACCCGCTAGCGTCTTTCATGCCGGGTTTATCTTGGGGCCGCGCATTAATGCCGGGGGCAGGGTGGGGCGCTCTGACCTTGGTGCAAGGCTGTTGTCCACCGACGATCCGGAAGAGGCCCGCCAATTGGCCCAGGAACTGGACGGGCTCAATACTGAGCGCAAGGAGGTCGAGCGTCAGGTGCTGGATGAGGCCGTTCTGCGTGTCGAGCGCGACAGCAATTTTGATCCGGACGCCAATGTCATTCTGGTATCGGGCGATGGCTGGCACCCGGGCGTGATTGGTATTGTCGCAGGCCGCCTGCGCGAGCGGTATCGCAAGCCGGTCATGGTGATCGGCATTGATCGACCGGCAAATATGGGCAAGGGCTCCGGCCGCTCGCAACCGGGCTATAATCTGGGCCGGGCGGTGCAGGAGGCCTATGAGGCGGGCCTGCTGGTGTCGGGCGGTGGCCATGCCATGGCGGCGGGCTTGAGCGTGCGGCCAGACCTTATCCCCGAGCTTCGCGCCTTTCTGGAAGAGCGCTTGAGCGGCGAGCGCGAGGCGGCCGAGGCCGCCGATGTGTTCGAGATTGATGCCCTGGTTTCGGCGGGCGGCGCGGGCCGCGCCCTTTATGACGATTTCCAGCGCCTGACCCCGTTTGGGCCGGGCAATCCAGAGCCGGTCTTTGCCGCTGCCAGCCTTAGGGTCGATTATACCTCATCCTTGCGCGGCGGGCATGTGCGCTGCACCCTAGCCGATGAACGCGGTGCCAAGCTCAAGGCCGTGGCCTGGCGCTGTGAAGACAGCCCCATCGGCCAGACCCTGTTGCAAAAGGGCGCTCTGGTCCATGTCGCTGGGCGGCTCAAGCCCGATGACTGGAACGGGCGCAATGGCGTAGAGCTTGAAATCGACGACCTAGCCGACCCGCGGCAATGCACTTAATCACCCGTATTTAATTATTCGTACACAGCGCCCTTGCACCCTGCGAAGAAGGCGGATATATCGCCATTCCCGTCGATGAGGTCCCTTCGTCTATCGGTTAGGACACCAGATTTTCAATCTGGGGAGAGGGGTTCGACTCCCCTAGGGACTACCATCGGTGCGGCTTAAACACAGTGTGTTTGACGCCAAATCTAAACAGCGGCTCCCTAACGGGGGCCGTTTTGCTTTTTGGGGTTCCGCCCAGACTTATCCGCCCCTGCCAGATCGCGCCTAAGCTTTGGCTCTGTAATGGCCGGAGCCCCTGTTCATGACCTTTGACGACGCTTATGAGGCCCTGATGGCGCATGAGGGCGGTTATGCGAACGATCCGCGTGACCCGGGCGGTGAGACCAAATACGGCATTTCCAAGCGCGCCTATCCGGCGGTTGATATTCGAAACCTAACGCTGGAAGCGGCCAAGATGATCTATCGGCGTGATTATTGGCGGCCCGTGGGGTGTGAGGCCGTGCCCGAGGCGGTGCGGTTTGATCTGTTTGATATGGCGGTGCATAGCGGCATTCGCGCTGCGATTTGCACCCTGCAAAGGGCGGTGGGCACGGGCGAAGATGGGGTGCTGGGGCCGGTCAGTCTGGCGGCGATCCGGGGCCTAGCCCCCGCCGTCCTCGTGGCCAGATTTAATGGTGCGCGCCTAGCCATGATGACCGATCTGGCGACCTGGCCGAGCTTTGGCAAGGGCTGGGCGCGGCGGATTGCCGCCAATCTGATGCGGGCTTGAGCCATGGACCTGACCGGCGTTTTTGGCTTTTTGAACACATTGGTGACGCGCACCATCCCCGACCCGACATTAAAAGAACAGCTGCGCCGCGAACTGGAGCTGGCCAGGCTGGCCGCCGATACCGATCTGGCCAAGGCCCAGGCCGCGATTAACCAGACCGAAGCAGCCAATCAAAACCTGTTTGTCAGCGGCTGGCGGCCCTTTGTCGGTTGGGTCTGCGGCGCGGGCCTTTCCTATGCCTTCCTGATCAAACCGATTGCCTCGCCCCTGATCCAGAAATGGTCTGGCGTGCCTATGGAAGCCTTGGACGTCGGCACGCTCCTGACCTTGCTGTTTGGTATGCTCGGCCTTGGTGGCATGCGCACGGTGGAGAAGCTGAGCGGGGTGGCTAGGCGGTAGTAAGGTTGGTGCCTACCCCCCCGCAATGTCCTTGGCGATCTCGGCGGGCTTGGGTATGGCTAAGGCTGGAAAGCGGCTTGCGGGCTGGAGGGTTTGGTTATGGGCGTGATGCAGTTAAGACGGCGCGGATTTTTGGCGCTTTTGGCGATGGCCTGGCTGGGTCTGGCCGGGTATGGACAGGCTGCAACGCCCTTGCGGGTCGAGCGGCTCCAGATTGTGGCCGCCAGCGGGCCTGTCGCCTTTCAGGTCGAGATTGCCGATAATGATGCCAGCCGCGAACAGGGCCTGATGTTTCGCAAGAGCCTAGCCCCCGACAAGGGCATGCTGTTTGATTTCAAGACGCCGCGGCAGACCGCCTTTTGGATGAAAAATACCCTGATCCCTCTGGACATCCTGTATATTGCTGCCGATGGACGCATTGTCAGTATTGCCCGCAATGCTGTTCCGCATTCGGAGGTTCCGATTCCCTCCGGCGGG
>CANGEH010000177.1 GCA_947452665.1 Caulobacteraceae bacterium | reverse complement strand
CCGGGCGTGGCTGTACCGGTGCGGGCGATCGCGGAAAATCCAGACCTTGCCTATGACTATACGTCCAAGGGCAATCTGGTGGCGGTGATTTCCAATGGCACGGCCATCCTGGGCCTTGGTGATCTAGGCGCCTTGGCCTCCAAGCCGGTCATGGAGGGCAAGTCGGTCCTGTTCAAGCGTTTCGCCGATGTCGATTCCATCGATATCGAGGTCAGCTCAAAAGACCCCGATGAGATCATTACCGTGATCAAGAATATCGGCGTCACCTTTGGCGGCATTAATCTGGAAGATATCAAGAGCCCAGAATGCTTCCGCATTGAGGCGGAGCTGCAAGAATTATTGGATATCCCCGTCTTTCATGATGACCAGCATGGCACGGCCATCATCTCGGCGGCGGGTCTGATCAATGCCTGTCATATTCAGGGCCGCAGGCTTGAAGACGTCAAGCTGGTCCTATGCGGCGTCGGTGCGGCGGGGATTGCCTCGCTGGAACTGATGAAGGCCATGGGCGTCAAGCACGAAAACTGCATCGCCGTTGACACCACCGGCGTAATCTATCGCGGCCGCACCGAAAGCATGAACCAGTATAAGTCTGCCCATGCGGTCGAGACCCAGTGCCGGACCCTGGCCGATGCCATGGTCGGGGCCGATGTGTTTATCGGCCTGTCAGCCAAGGGCGCCCTGACCCAGGACATGGTCAAGTCGATGGCGCCTAATCCGCTGATCTTTGCCATGGCCAATCCAGACCCGGAAATCACGCCGGAAGAAGTCCATGCGGTGCGTCCCGACGCTATTGTCGCCACAGGCCGGTCGGACTATCCCAACCAGGTCAATAATGTTCTGGGCTTTCCTTATATTTTCCGCGGCGCTCTGGATGTGCGGGCCCGGCGGGTCAATCACGAGATGAAGATTGCCTGCGCCAATGCCCTGGCCCAACTCGCGCGCGAGGATGTGCCCGATGAGGTCGCCGCCGCCTATCATGGTCGCCAGCTCAAATTTGGCCCGCAATACATCATCCCCTCGCCTTTTGATCCGCGCCTAATGTCCTATGTGCCGCCGTTTGTAGCCCAGGCCGCCATGGATACGGGCGTGGCGCGCAAGCCGATTGAAGATATGGACGCCTATCGCGCATCCTTGGCACAAAGGCTCGACCCCGCCGCGGCCTTCCAGCAAAAGATTTCCGGCGCTGTGCAAAGCGCGCCGACCAAGCGCATCGTGTTTGCAGAAGGCGAAGAGCCCGCCGTGATCCGGGCGGCCTATGCCTTCCAAAGCCAGGGTCTTGGCCAGTCCATCCTAGTTGGCCGCGAAGAACTGGTGCACCAAAACATGCGCCTGAGCGGGATTGAGCCCGAGGAATGCGGCCTTGAAATCGTCAATGCCCGCCTTTCAGACCGCAATAGTGACTATGTCGATTTCCTGTATGAGCGCCTGCAAAGAGACGGCTATTTGCTGCGCGACGCCCAGCGCCTGATCAATCAGGACCGCAACAGCTTTGCCGCCGCCATGGTGGCGCTGGGCGATGCCGATGGCATGGTCACCGGCGTGACCCGCAGCTATGATCAGGCCCTCGAGGAAGTATTGCGCGTCATTGATCCTGCCGCTGGCGGCCGGGTCATGGGCATGTCGATTGTGCTGTCCAAGGGCCGCACCCTGTTCATTGCCGACACCAATGTCACCGAAATGCCCGAGGCCGAAGAACTGGTCGAGATCGCAATCGAGGCCGCGGGCGCTGTGCGCCGTCTGGGCTTTAAGCCCCGCGTCGCCTTCTTATCCTATTCAAGCTTTGGCTCGCCAGTTGGCCTGCGCGCGGAAAAACTGCGCGAGGCCGTAGCCATATTGGATGAGATGGACGGCCTGGACTTTGAGTATGAGGGTGAAATGACCCCGGAACTGGCACTCGATGCCACGGCCCGGGCCAATTATCCGTTCTGCCGCCTGACCGGGGATGCCAATGTCCTGATCATGCCGGCCATCCACTCCGCCTCGATCTCGACCAAGCTGGTCCAGGCCTTGGGCGGCGCAACTGTACTCGGACCCATTTTGCTGGGCCTGTCGCGGCCGGTGCAGATCTGCCCCTTGAGCTCATCGGTCTCAGGCATACTGACCATGGCGACCATGGCGGCCTATGACCAGCCCCTGACCGATGGCCTAGAGGGCTAGGACAGCAAAAGCCTGCGCGCGCAATTTTAAGCCGCGCAGGCCTCAAAGCCTGCGCGCAACTTGGCCTCGTCGAGGTCACGGCCGATAAACACAAGGCGGCTATGGCGCTCGTCCGTGGCATTCCAGGGGCGCTGGAAATCGCCTTCAAGGATCATGTGTACGGCCTGAAACACCAGGCGGCGCTCATCGCCCGCAACATCTATAATGCCCTTGGCCCGCAAAATGTCGGGCCCTTGGGTGGCCAAGACATCATTCAGCCAATTGGTGATCTTGCCCCCGTCCAGTGGCCGGTCGAGCCGCAAGGATATGCCGCGAATATCGTCATCATGAATGTCTGAGGCCTTGGCATGGCCATGATCATGTCCGTGGTCATGATGGTGGTGGTCGTGACCATGATCATGATCGCAATGCTCATCATGCACATGACCGGCCTCACCATGGGCGGGATTTAGGAATTCTGGCTCGATCGAGACAATCCGGTCCAGGTCAAACCCGCCGCGACCCAAAATCGTATCAAGCGGCACATCCGAGCGCTGAGCCCTATGGATGGGGGCGAGCGGATTGAGGCGGCGCAGGCGCGCTTCAAGCATGCGCAAATCGTCTTCAGACACCAGATCGGTCTTGTTCAGCACAATCTGGTCGGCAAAGGCGATCTGTTCGCGCGCCTCCTTGCTGTCGGATAGGCGCAAGAGCACGTGTTTGGCATCCACCACTGTAGTGACACTATCGAGCTTGGTGCGAGCCTTAACATCCTCGTCGACAAAAAAGGTCTGGGCCACCGGACCAGGATCAGCCAGGCCTGTGGTCTCGATAATTATCGCATCAAACCCGCCCTTGCGCTTCATCAGGCCAGACAAGACCCGGATCAGGTCGCCGCGCACGGTGCAACAGACACAGCCATTATTCATCTCGAACACTTCTTCGTCCGCCCCGACGATCAGGTCATTATCGATCCCGATCTCGCCAAATTCATTGACGATGACAGCATAGCGCTTGCCGTGATCCTCCGACAGGATGCGGTTGAGCAGGGTGGTCTTGCCAGCGCCGAGATAGCCGGTCAGGACAGTGACGGGGATTTTTGTGGGGGCAAATTGGGTCATAACAGGCCTTGTATACTGCAAGCTAAGCGCTGCGAAGAGGGATCAACCCTCCAGGTGCGTGCGGCCCGGCAGGTTTTGCAATAGGCCCTTATTGGGACCGGTCAGGGCCGAGACCGCAAATAGGGCTGATGCACACAAGGTCATGATCGCGCCGGGCTCGACACCTAGACTATGCGCCAACCAAAGCCCGCTGCCGCTGGCCAGCACGGACATTAAGACGGCGGCGGCGGCCTGGCCGGTATAGCCGCGTGCCCAGAACCTGGCCGAGGCGGCCGGGATCATCATCAGCCCAACCGTCATCAAGGCCCCAAAGGCGCGAAACCCAGCCACCAGATTTAGCGCCACGAGCATCATCAGTAAGAGATGCAATAGCCCGCCGGGCAGGCCAGAGGCGCGCATAAAAACTGGGTCCGCGCTTTCGGCTAAAAAACCGCGCAAAAACAGGGCCAAAAGGATCAGGGTGCCGCTCGCGGCTATGGCCGATACGATCAGGCCTGTGGCATCTAGGCCGCCCGCTGCGCCAAACAATAGGCCCAGCAAGGCCTCGGAATTGGCACTGCGCCCCAGTATCACGACGCCCAAGGCCAGCGCGCTCAGATAAAACACCGCAAACGCGGCATCTTCCGGCAATCGCCCCGTGCGGGCCAAGAGGCTGGACAGGATCGCCACGATAAAGCCAGCACCGAGCGCGCCGAGCGTCAGGGCGACGGGATCAGGCCCGGCCAACAGATAGGCAAGGGCCGCGCCCGGCAATATGCCATGCGATAAGGCGTCCCCCACAAGGCTCATGCGCCGGGCAATCAAGAGGACACCCAGCGGCGCGCCGCCAAAGGCAAGGGCCAGGGCACCAGCAACGGCAGCGGGCATGGCAAAATGCGCATCAGCAAGATCCGGCAAGGCGCTCACGCCGCGTGATCGCGGCTGCAAACCGCCGCTTCTTGGCTCCAGGCCTCCGATAGCCTGCGCGCTTTCAGCAGGTTTTCGCCGCCAAGGGCTGTCTCGGTGGGCCCCCAGGCAACCTTTTCGCGGGCGAGCAGCAGGGTATCGCTGCAAACCTCGCGCACCATATCCAGATCATGCAGCACCAGGACCACGGTGCGCCCCTCGCCGGGCCAGCGTTTCACGAGGGCAATCAGATCGGTGGTGGTGCGGGCATCTAGGGCGGTGAAGGGCTCATCGAGCAGGATTAGCCGTGCATCCTGTACCAAGACCCTGGCAAACAGGGCGCGCTGTAATTGGCCGCCCGACACACTGTCTAGGGCCCGGTCCTCAAACCCGGCCAGACCCACCGCCTGCATGGCGTGCTCGACCCGGTGACGGTCAGAGGCGCTGATCGCCCCAAACAGGCCCCTGCGGCCCCAAAGGCCAAGCGTAACCAGTTCGCCTAAGGTCATGGGAAAGGCGCGGTCCACGCCGTGATCTTGCGGCAGATAGGCAATATCCCGCGCCTTGAGGCCCGAACGATCGACCCGGCCCGACAAGGGGGCTAAAGCGCCCGCTAGGCCTTTAAGAAGGGTAGACTTGCCAGAGCCATTGGGCCCAACCACGGCCGTAGCGCAGCCAAGCCCAAAGGTTCCGTCCAGATGGTGCACAGCCGGGCGACGCTCATAGCCAAGGGTTAGGTCATGCAGGCGAACCGCGCTCATTGACCCGCCCCCATCACCCCTATAGCCCAGATCACACAGGCCCAGATTAGGGCGCAGATCAGGCCCGCCAGCCCGAGCCTAGACCCGGCGCTCATATGCAAAAGATTGAATGACGGTTTTGCCATGAGGGGATGCTAACACGTTACACTATAACATGCGAGATCAGAGTTTGCGGGCCGCCCCAGCCTGGCCCCAGATTAAGGCCCAACTTGAAACGTAATCTTGGTGCGCTTCACATTGACTCATAGAAAGACGGCTGTATAAGTCCTGCCTCCGCCCGCGGGACCACTCGCGGGCCAATATTTTTTGCGATCTCGGTTCAGGTTGTCTCTTTCTATTTGAGGCTGGCCCGGGCCGCACCAGAGAGGCTTTAAGTCCATGTACGCGGTGATTAAGACCGGCGGGAAGCAATATCGGGTTCAAGCGGGCGATCTGCTTGTTGT
>CANGEH010000176.1 GCA_947452665.1 Caulobacteraceae bacterium | reverse complement strand
TCAAACCGGCCAAGATCAACACCGCGCGGAATCGAGATCACTTTTTCCGGGGCCAGCTTATGGGTGGCTATGACCCGGTCGCGCGTATAGTCCGAATTGGCAATGGTCAGGGCCCCGCGGGTCATGACCGAATTATACCAGCGTTTTAGGAACGAGCGGGCATTATAGACCCCGTGATAGGTCGCCACGAACGGCACGCCTGCTAGCCTTGCTGCCAGATAGGCACTGATGGCGGGCGCACGCGATCTGGCATGGATCACATGCACGTTTTGCCGCCGTACAAGGCGTGCCAAGGCAAAGGCATTGGCCAAGATGGTCAGCGGGTTTTTGGACCGCACATTGAGGATTTCTACCGTCCCGCCGGACTGGATCAGGGTCTTGGCCATGCGCCCGCCATGGGTCGCGACGATCGCGCGCCCGCCCGCGGCCATGACGGCTGTGGCCACGTCCAAGGTGGTCTGTTCGGCCCCGCCGGTTTCGAGCTCGGGGATGACTTGCAACAGGGTAAAGTCGGCCGGAAGGGTCAGGGCATTGGTCCTTAAATCAGGCTGCTGAATTCGGCCAAACCATGATTAAAAGGCAAGCGAATTCTTAAGGACACCGAGGTTTTGCGACCATGACTGAGACCACAGGTAGGCTTTCACGCAAAGGCGGCGAATTTGTCGCCTGGCAACGCGTTGTGGGGCGAGGCCCGTGCCTGGTCTGGCTGGGCGGCTTTAAGTCGGACATGAGCGGCTCAAAGGCCCAGGCGCTCGCCGATTGGGCCGCATCTGAGGGCCGCGATTTTCTACGGTTTGACTATTTTGGCCATGGCAGTTCTAGCGGTGATTTTGCGAGCGGCACGATTAGTCACTGGCGCGAAGATGTGCTGGCTGTGCTGGATGAATTGACGTCTGGGCCGGTGGTCTTGATCGGCTCTTCCATGGGCGGTTGGCTGGCCTGTCTGGCGGCCTTGGCAAGACCAGAGCGCGTGAAAACTATGGTCCTGATTGCCCCGGCGGCTGATTTTACGCACAGTTTGATGCAGCCTAGCCTTGGCCCTGAGGCCCTATTGGCGATCGAACAGGACGGGTTCTGGATCCGCCCGTCTGATTATGGCGATGAGGGCTATCCAATCACCAAGGCCTTACTTGAGGACGGCCGCCAATGGTCGATCCTGCCGGGGCCGGTCGCGATCGATTGCCCGGTGCGTATCTTGCAGGGCGGCCAGGACCCTGATGTGCCCTGGGCCCATGCCCTGAACCTCGCCCAGGCCTTGAGCGGTCCAGATGTGGTCTTCACCTTGATCCGCGACGGCGATCATCGCCTGTCTCGGCCGCAGGATATTGAGCGCCTAATTGCAACCGTTAGCGACGCCATTTGAGGCCTAGGGGCGACAATAAGCCCGAGGCTTGCGCTTAACCTTTGCACCAGATTGGGCTAGGTCAGACCTATGTTTATGTTCTGGATCTGCATCGCCCTTGTCTCCGCTGCGGCGGCGGCCCTGATCCTGCAGCGCGCGGCCTTGGCAGCGCGTGCCGGGGCTGAGGCCGAAGAGCCATCCTTGGCCGTCTATCGCCGTCAATTGACCGAGATTGATGACCTAGCCGAGCGCGGCCTGATCGCGGCGGATGAGCAACAATCCACCCGCACCGAGGCGGCCCGGCGCCTATTGAACGCTGCCGAGCGTAAGCCTGCGCCGCAAGATACGGCTAGGCCCGCTGCGCGATTTGCGGTCTTGGCGGTCGCTGGCCTCATCCCCTTGCTGGCGCTTGGTGGGTATATGGTTTTGGGGGCCCCGGGCCTTGCCGATCAGCCCTTTGTCAAGCGTCTGGCCCATTGGCGTCAGACCGATCCTTCCACCCTTACAGCCCAAGAACTGCTCGTTGTGCTCCAGGCCGTGGTGGCCGAGCGTCCCAAGGATCCCAAGCCGCTAATGTTCTTGGCCAGGGTTCAAGGTGCGACCGGGGATGATGCGGCGGCGGTGCGCAGTCTGGAAAAGGCTGTGAGCCTGACCCCGTCTGATCCGCAGCTTTGGACCAGTCTGGGCGAGACCTTGGTGGTCCAGGCCAAGGGCGTGGTTGAGGATGATGCCCTGCGCGCGTTTGAACAGGCCCTAAAACTTGATCCGACCGACCCCTCCGCCCGTTATCATCTGGCCCGCGCCCGCATGGCCAAGGGCGAGGTCGCGGCCGGCCTAAAGGTCTGGCGCGCGGTGCAGGCGGGGCTTGCAGCCGATGATCCGCGCTCTATCGGCCTTGCCCAAGAGATTGCCGCCGTGGAAAAAAGCGGCCGCCTGGCTGAGCCCGAGCCGCAGGCGCCAGTGCTTGCCGGGGTCGCGGCCGATCAGATGGTGTTTATCCGCAATATGGTCACTAGCCTCGCAACCCGGCTCAAGGCCTCACCCGATGATCCGCAAGGCTGGGCGCGGCTGGTGCGCTCTTACGGCGTGCTTGGTGACAAGCCCGCGCAAGTCCAGGCCCTGACCGAGGCTAGGCGACTGTTCAAGGACCGCCCAGGCGACCTCAAAACGGTTGAGGACGCGGCCAAGACGCCGCCAAAATGACGCAAGATGGATCGGCCCTCGGTCTTTGGTTTGACACGATAAGGGCCTATCTCTCTGATCAGACCCTATTGGATAAGAGGCAGCCGCAATTATGGGCTTAATACCAAAATCGAAAAAGGCCCGGCGGCGCTTATTGGTGCTGGCTGTAGCGGCTCCGATCCTGTGCGGCGCAGCAGCCCTGGCCTTTTTCGCCATGGGCGATGCGGTCTCGTTTTTCTATTCCCCAGCCCAGGCCAAGGCGGCGCATGTCACGGCCGGGCGTACGATCCAGCTGGGCGGACTGGTGGCCAAGGGCAGTGTGGTCAAGTCTCCCGATGGCTCGGTCAGCTTTGTGGTCATGGATCACGTCGCCACCGACAAGGTGGTCTATCACGGCGACCTGCCCGACCTGTTTCGAGAGGGTCAGGGCGTGGTCACAAAGGGGGCCTATGACGAGGCCGGCGTGTTTCGCGCCACTGAGGTCCTGGCCAAGCATGATGAACGCTATATGCCGCGCGAAGTGACCAAGGCGCTTAAGGCATCTGGCGAGTGGCGCGGCAAGGGCGAGGCGGCCCCTGCCGTCGAAGGCAAGATCTGATGATTGTCGAAATTGGTGCCTATTGCCTGATCCTGGCCTTGCTTTTGTCGGTCGCGCAGCTCGGGCTGTCGACAGCCGGGCGTATGCGCGGCTCACTGGCCCTGATCGGGGCGGGTGAGGGCGCAGCGGGGGCGGCGTTCTTGGCGGTCCTGATCGCGTTCGGCGCCCTGATGTATGCCTTTGTGACCTCGGACTTTTCCGTGGCCAATGTTGCGGCCAATTCCCATACCGCCAAGCCGCTTTTATATAAGATCGCCGGGGTCTGGGGCAGTCATGAGGGCTCTATGCTGCTCTGGTGCCTGGCCTTGACAGGGTTTGGCGCGGCTGTGGCCTTAACCGGTCGCGGTCTGCCGGTCGCACTCAAGGCGGTGGTGGTGGCCAGCCAAGGCGCGCTGGGCGTGCTGTTTTTGGCCTATACGGTGTTTGCGTCAAATCCGTTTGCGCGTTTGTTAGAGGTGCCGGTCGAGGGCAAGTCGCTTAATCCGCTTTTGCAGGACCCGGCCCTGGCCTTTCATCCGCCGTTTCTCTATGGCGGCTATGTCGGGTTTTCGATCGTGTTTTCGTTTGCCATCGCGGCCTTGGTCGAGGGGCGGGTCGATGCGGCCTGGGCGCGCTGGGTGCGGCCCTGGAGTCTGGCGGCCTGGAGCCTATTGACCGTCGGCATCACGCTGGGCGCGTTTTGGGCCTATTATGAGCTGGGCTGGGGCGGCTGGTGGTTTTGGGACCCGGTCGAGAATGCCAGCTTCATGCCCTGGCTGATTGGCACAGCCTTGCTACATTCGGCGGTGGTGATGGAAAAGCGCGGGGCCTTGCCGGGCTGGACGGTGTTCTTGGCGCTGGCAGCCTTTACCTTCTCCATGCTCGGCGCGTTCTTGGTGCGCTCTGGCGTCCTGACCTCGGTGCATGCCTTTGCGGTCGATCCCAAGCGGGGCATCTTGCTCTTATCGATCCTCGGCATAGCCGCCGGGACCGGGTTTGGTCTTTTTGCCTGGCGCGGACCAAGGCTGGCGGCGGGGGGCCTATTTGCCCCGATCAGCCGTGAAGGCGCATTGGTGATCAATAATCTGGTCCTGTCGGCGGCCACGGCCACGGTCCTGCTTGGAACCCTCTATCCGCTGATCAAGGAGGCCTTGACCGGCCAGACCCTGTCAGTGGGCACGCCCTATTTCAACCTGACCTTTGCACCCTTAATGGCGCTGGCCTTGCTGGTCCTGCCTTTGGGGCCCTTAATGGCTTGGAAGCGCGGCGACGCGCTTGGGGCCTTGCAACGCCTGTGGTGGGCCGCTGTCCTCGCCGTCGGTGCCGGGCTTGGCGTGTTGGCCTTGTTAAAGCCAAGCCATGGCTTTGCCGCCATTGGTATGGCCTTGGGAGTCTGGCTGATTGCCGGGGCCCTGACCGAGGTGGCCGAGCGTGTGCATCTGGGCAAGGCCTCTGGCCAAGAAGTGCGTCGCCGCCTCACCGGCCTGCCACGCGGGGCCTGGGGCACGACCCTTGCCCATGCCGGGCTTGGCGTATTTGCGCTCGGGGCCAGTTTTGAGACCGCCTATAAGATTGAAGCCGCCCAGGCCCTGAGCCTGAACCAGAGCCTCAATGTCGGGGCCTATGAAATCACCCTGACCAATGTCGGACAGGTCGATGGCCCAAATTATATTGCTGAACGCGGGCACCTGGCGGTGACCCGGGCTGGCAAACTGGCCTGCACGGCCACGCCAGAGCGGCGGTTTTATCCGGCTGGCCGCCAGACCACGTCCGAGGTCTATATCTGTCCTGAGGGCCTGAGCGATGTCTATCTGGTGCTGGGTGAGCGGCGGGCGGGGACCAGTGGTAATCCGGCCTGGCTTGTGCGGGCCTATTGGAATCCTTGGGCGCGGCTGATCTTTTTGGGGCCGCTATTTATGGCCCTGGGCGGCCTGATTTCCTTGAGCGATCGACGCCTGCGTCTGGGTGCACCGCGCCGGGCCAAGGCCATTGAGGCCGCCGCATGAGGCCGGTCCGCACCCTTGCCCTGGTCTTGGCGGCTAGTCTTTGCCTGGGCGCGGCCTCAGAGCCGAGCGAGCGACTGGCCGATCCGGTGCAGGAGGCAAGAGCCAAGGCCTTGTTCACCCAGGTGCGCTGCGTGGTCTGCCAAAACGAATCGATTGACGATTCTCAAGCCGATCTGGCCGCTGATCTGCGCAAGATTGTCCGCACCGAGGTGGCGCAAGGGCGCAATGATCGCCAGATCAAGGCCTATCTTG
>CANGEH010000175.1 GCA_947452665.1 Caulobacteraceae bacterium | reverse complement strand
GCCGAGGTGCGCAATCAAACCCGCAATGGTATGGGCATGGCCTCCAGCCTTGCTTGGCCCGGCCTTTTGCGTCGCCTCGATCGGGAATTGCCCGGTTACGACGACTGATCTTATCCAAGCTATTTTGCCAATTTGCCGTCGTAAGCCTTGGGCTTGCGGCGGCATTTTTGTCTGGGCCAGCCAAGGCGGGGGCCTGGCCGATGGCGCCGGGCCGCACCCAGGCCATTGTCAAATACGAGTCCAGTCAAACCCGATCGGCCTATGACGGCGAAGGACGCAATATCGAAATTCCAACCTATGCTTTTCGGGGCGCTGAGGTGTTTATCGAGCACGGCCTTAGCCAGCGCCTGACCTTGCAAGCGGATATTCGATATTTGCGCGGGCAAGAGGGTTTTGGCGCAGATTATACGCGGACGACCGGCGATCTTGGACTCAGGGTCTTGGCCTACCGCAGTCCGAACTGGGTGGTTAGCCTTTATGCCGGTGCCGCTGTGCTAAGGTCAGATCAAGCCGAATTGATTGCCCAATCTCGCCGCGACCTTGGCGATCCGGAAGCAAGGCTCCTGGTCGGTCATAGTTTCAATCTAGGGCCAAATCGCGGCTTTGCTGAGGTTCAGGCGGCGCAACTCGGTCACAAGGGCAAGGCGTCGGAAACGCGCCTAGAGAGCCGGATTGGCCTGGACCTGACCCGGTCTTGGCAGGTTTTGCTGCAAAATTATCGCGGGTCCAACCCAGTGGGCGTCGAATGGTCAAAGGTCGAGCTATCCATGGCACGCGAACTTGGCCCGGCAAGTCTGCAACTGGGTTGGCGGCAATCCCTTAGCGGACGACAAACAGCCCAAGAGGCAGGGCCTGTCTTGGCCGTTTGGTATCGATTCTAGCCTGAAGCATATTGCCACTGCCAAAGAACTGTCACTGGACGCCAGACTTGCGGCGCGTCATATGACGGCCATGATTCGATGACACTGCGGCGGCATTAAATGGGGGCAGGCCGATCTTGTTCAAGAAGCACTTTTTTCTCACCGGCGCGGTGGTCCTGGTTCTGGCCCTGATCGTCCTTGGGGGCGCAAAACTGGCCGTTGACGGCGCCATTAAGGCGGCCAAGGCCAAGGGCAGTGCCGCGGCCGGTCGCGCGATCGAGGTGTCACAAACCGTGGCGGCGCCCCATCGCTTTTCCGATCAGATCGAGGCCCTAGGCGTGGCCAAGGCTCGCCAATCCGTAACCGTGACCTCCAATACCGCTGAACTGATCACCAAGGTGCGGTTTGGCGATGGTCAGGCCGTGGCCAAGGGTCAGGTCTTGGTGGAGTTAAAAGGCGACGAACAAGACGCGGGCGTGCTTCAGGCCGAGGCGTTGGCTGGACAGGCCAGGCGCGATGCCAAGCGCTGGCGCGATCTGGCGGAAAAAGGCTATGCCCCCAAGGTCATGGCAGAACAATACCAGACCAATAGCGCCCAGGCCGATGCGGCCTTAAGCGCCGCCAAGAGTCGCCGCCTAAACCGTGTGATCCGGGCCCCGTTTGCAGGCGTGGTAGGCCTTTCGGATGTTGCGCCGGGGGCCTTGATTGCCGCTGGCGGGCCGATTGTGTCCTTGGATGATGTCGCCGTCATGCGGATCGATTTTGAAGTCCCAGACCGTTATGTCGCGGGCCTGAGCCGGGGACTAGCCTTGAGTGCCCGCACCGATGCCTATCCCAAAGAAAGCTTTAGCGGCAAGATTGCCCAGATCGATACCCGCATTGATGAACGCACCCGCGCGGTTCGTGCCCGCGCTGAGGTGCCCAATCCGGACCACCGGATCAAGCCGGGCATGCTGGTGCGGGTGACCTTGGATCAGGGCAGCCGTATGGCGCTGGCGGTCCCAGAGGCAGCCGTTCAGTTCGAGGCGGACCAGCCCTTTGTGTTCATGTTCGCGACCAAGGGCGAAAAAACTGTGGCCAAGCGCCAGTCGGTGACGGTGGGCGCGCGTCAGGATGGCATGATCGAGGTGCTGTCGGGCCTGTCGACGGGCGACAAGATCATTGCCGATGGCCTTAACCGGGTTCAGCCCGATCAGGCGATCAAGCTGGCCGGCGCACACAAGTCCAAGTCTGGTAAGAGGTCCAAGCCGTGACCTTGTCTGACCTGTCGGTTCGCCGCCCGGTCCTGGCCGCGGTCGGGGCCATAATTCTGTGCGTAATCGGTCTGGCCGCCTATTTGAACCTGCCGGTCCGTGAACTGCCCAATGTCGATCCGCCGGTTATCTCGATCTCGACCAATTATCGCGGTGCCTCGGCGGAGGTCGTCGAAGAGCGCATAACCCAGGTCATTGAGCGTCAGGCGGCAGGCCTGCAAGGCATTGACCGCATTACCTCTTCCAGCCGCGATGGCGTGTCGCGGATTTCGATTACCTTTACGCTTGCACGCAATCTAGATGCGGCGGCCAATGATGTGCGCGATGCGGTGGCGCGTGTGACCTCGTTACTACCCGATCAAGCCGACCCGCCGCAGATTGCCAAGACCCAGGCCGATTCCGCACCGATCATTTTTCTGAACCTGATCTCAACCGGCCTGACCAAGCTGGAACTGGCCGATTATGCCAACCGGCATCTGGTCGAACGGCTCTCGACCATTCCGGGCGTGGCCCAGGTCAGTCTGGCCGGGGCACAGATTTATGCCATGCGGATCTGGTTCGATGCTGATGCTCTGGCGGCGCGCGGCCTGACCGTTGACGATGTTGAAAACGCGCTTTTGTCGCAGAATATCGAACTGCCAGCCGGGGCGCTAGAATCCAAGGCCAAGGACTTCACCATTCGGGTTAAGCGCGGCTATGCCTCCGCCGCCGAATTTGCGCGCCTGCCCATTGTGCCAGCCGGTAGTCGCAATGCCACTGACCCCGTCAATGGCGTAACCAATGCCGGGGGTATCAGCGCCCCAACCCTAACGCGGCTTGGTGATGTTGCCCGGGTCGAGGAGGGGGCTGATGAACGCCGCCGCCTGTTCCGCTCCAATGGTGAGACCCAGGTGGGTCTGGCCATTACGCGCCAATCCCAGGCCAATGACCTGGAAATCTCGGCCGCGATCAAGAAGGAATTGGCGGTAATCAAGCCAACCTTGCCGCCCAAGACCAAGATTGCCGTATCGGTCGATAATTCCATGTTTACCGCCGGCGCGATCCATGAGGTCTGGGTGACCATGGGCCTGTCGCTCTTGCTGGTCGCGGCTGTGAACTTCCTGTTCTTGGGCACTTGGCGCGCAGCCTTAATCCCCTCGATCGTTGCCCCGATCTGTATCTTATCGACCTGTATCATCCTGGCGCCGCTCGGGTTTTCGATCAATCTCTTGACCCTGCTGGCCCTAGTCTTGGCCATTGGCCTGGTGGTCGATGACGCCATTGTCGTGGTTGAAAATATTCAGCGGCGCATTGATGAGGGCGAGCCGCCCCTGATTGCCGCCGAGCGCGGTGCCAAACAGGTGTTTTTCGCCGTAATCGCCACCACGGTGGTGCTATTGTCGGTGTTTGCGCCGCTCATGACCTTGCCCGGCTATATTGGCCGTTTGTTTGTCGAGTTGGCCGTGGCCATTGCCTCAGCCGTGGCGTTTTCGGCCGTTCTGGCCTTGAGCCTATCGCCCATGCTGGCGTCCAAGCTGCTGCGCCCGGCTAAGGGCGGTGGCTGGTTGGCCCAAAGGGTCGATGCGGCCATGGAGGCCGTGCGCGTCTCCTATCGCGCCTCGCTCGAAGCCTTACTATCGCAGCGCCAAGCGGCCATGGGGACCTTGGGTCTGGTGGCGATCTTGGGCTTGATCGCGGTTGGCATGTTTACCCTATTGCCCAAGGAGCTCGTGCCCAACGAAGATCGCGGACGGGTCGATATTGCCATTAGCGGCCCCGAGGGCGCTGGCTTTGACTATACGGCGGCAGCGGCGCTGAAGGCTGAGACCTATTTCGAAAAGCTGCGCCAGTCGGGCGATGTCGTGCGCTACAATCTGGGCGTGCCGCGCTTTGGCTCCAACCAGATGAATACAGGCTCTGGCGTGCTGATCTTGAATGATTGGGACAAGCGTAAGGTCTCAGCCGACCAGATCGCCGCCGATGCCAATAAGGCGCTGGGCGGCCTGACCTCGGCGCGGATTGTGGCCAGTGTGCGTGGGCCGTTTCAGCGTAGCGGCGGCGGTGGATCCGGTGCCAATGTCGATTTTATTGCCTCGGGCAGTTCGTATGAAGACTTAGCGGTCTGGATCAAGCCGATCTTTGCGGAGGCCTTAAAAAACCCAGGGCTGGCGCGGCCACGCCTGAATTATGAGCCAACCTCGCCGCGGCTCTTGGTCGAGCTGGATCGCGACAAGGCCGCCGCCCTTGGCGTCTCGGCCCAGGCCGTTGGCCGGGTGCTGGAGACCATGTTCGGATCGCGCAAGGCCACCACCTATGTCAGGGATGGCCAGGAATACGATGTCATCCTCCAGACCGATCTGGACAAGCGCCGCAGTGAGCAGGACCTCAATACCCTCTATGTCCGCGCATCGTCTGGCGAGCTGGTGCCCTTGTCGGCCGTGGTCAAGACCAGTGTGCGCGGCGATACGCCAGACCGCCAGCGCGTTGACCGTCAACGCGCCATTACCCTGACCGCTGAACTGACGCCGGGCTACACAGTGGCCGAGGCCGTAGACTTTTATAAGGCCCAGGCGGCCGAGCATCAGGGCGCGGGCGTCACCGTCCAATGGGGTGGTCAGGCCAAGGACTATCTAGAGGCCAGCGGCGCAGTCGGCTTTGCCTTTGCTATGGCGCTGTTGCTGGTGTTTTTGGTGCTGGCGGCCCAGTTTGAAAGCTGGATTCACCCCGCTGTGATCATGTTGACCGTGCCCTTGGCAGCGCTGGGCGGCCTGTTTGGACTGGTGATGGCCGGGTCCTCGATCAATACCTATAGCCAGATTGGTCTGATCATTCTGATCGGGGTCGCCGCCAAGAACGGCATCTTGATCGTCGAATTTGCCAACCAATTGCGCGATCAGGGCCTAAAGGTGCGCGAGGCCGTGATCGAGGCCTCGGTCCTGCGGCTAAGGCCAATCATCATGACCTCGATTTCAGCGGCCTTTGGCGCACTGCCCCTGATCCTAGCCGCAGGGCCAGGCGCGGGCAGTCGCAAGACGATTGGCGTGGTGATCTTTTCTGGCGCAATCTTTGCCACCTTACTGACCGTGTTTGTCGTGCCGGTGATCTATAATCTGCTGGCCCGCTATACCAAGTCTCCGGACTGGACAGCCCGCCAGATCGAGGGGTTTGAAAAGTCCGAGGGCGCTTGATGGGCCTTGGCGGCGGGCGCGGGTCAGCTTAGAAGGTCGCACTTCACCTTTTTTGCAGATCCGGCCCCTCCCATGCATGACATCAAG
>CANGEH010000174.1 GCA_947452665.1 Caulobacteraceae bacterium | reverse complement strand
GCAACACATTAGGGTTTTGGCTGCGCGATGAGGGCACCAGCCTCAAGGCTATTGGATTTTTGTCCTGGGTTGGCATTGCCTATTCGCTGAAATTTCTCTGGGCACCCTTTATTGACCGGCTTGACGCGCCCTTGCTGGGCAGACTGGGCAGGCGGCGCGGCTGGATGGTCTTGTCTCAAGTCCTGATTGGCCTTGCCCTATTGGCCATGGCCCTGATTGGCCCGGTCGGCGGTCTTACCCTGCTTGGCATATTTGCCCTGATCGCCGCCTTTGCCTCTGCCACCCAAGACATTGTCATTGATGCCTGGCGCATTGAGGCCGCAGACGATGGCGAGGAAATGGCGCTTTTGTCCTCAGCCCTGCAACTGGGCTATCGCGCCGCGCTATTAGCCACAGATGCCCTGATCCTGGTCAGTGCCCAGCATCTGGGCTGGCCCTTGTCCTATGGTCTTGCGGCTGCGGCCATGACCATTGGCCTGGTGGCAAGCCTGGCCTCAAGCGAGCCAAAACGCGATGCCGGTACCGTGGCCCGCGATGCCGCCTCCGCCCCGCTCTGGACCCTAGCCGGAATTCAAGAGGCCATTATTGGCCCGTTCAGCGCCTTTTTCCGCACCCATGGGGTGGCAGCCTTTTTAATGTTGGCCATGATCAGCCTTTATCGGCTGCCCGACTTTATTATGGGGCCCATGGCCAATCCGTTTTATCATGATCTGGGCATTGGCAAGGATATGGTCGGGGCGGTGCGCGGCTCGGTCGGCCTCGCCGCCTCGATCCTTGGCATTGCCGCGGGCGGCCTATTTGCCCTGCGCTTTGGCCAGGTCCGGACCCTGATTGCCGGGGCCATCCTGCAGCCCATTGCGGTCGCTAGTTTTGCGCTTTTGGCCCTGCAAGGCGGTCATCTGCCTCTGTTTAGCGCCGTCATGGGCCTAGACAGCTTTGCCATGAGTTTTGCCGGCGTGGCTTTGGTCGCCTATATGTCCAGCCTGACAAGCCTTGGCTATACGGCCACCCAATATGCCCTATTGACCTCGACCTATGCCTGGGTTGGCAAGTTTTTAAAGGGGTTTTCGGGCGCGGCAGTTGAGGGGCTGGAACAGGGGCACGGCCTAATGGGGGCCTATGCGATCTTTTTTGTTGCCGCCGGCGCTATTGGCCTGCCAGCCTTGGTACTCTGCCTGATCCTAGTTAGGCGGCCTCAAAACTAAGCGGCGCGCCCCAAAACGCCTCGATCAGGGTGTTTTGCGGACCCGGCATGCCTGTGGTCAGAAACCGGCGCGTGCCGCTAGTGCCTGGCTCATATTCTGGGTGCTGAACAAGATAGCGACCTATGGCCTCGGCCGTTGCCGTGCCCTGATGAATAAGCGGCGTGCCTGCAGGCAGGGCATCGCGAAACAGATCGGCTGTGATCTCATAATGGGTACAGCCCAAGATCGCTCGGTCGGGCGCGCGGCCAATGCGCTTACTTAAGGTCTCGACATGCCCGGCAATCACCTTGGCAAGCGCCTCGCGCGGGGCATTGTCCTCGATCAGTCCGGCTAGGCTGGGGCAGGCTTCCGAAAACACAGCCACATCCTGACGGCGCTTATCAATCTCGATCTCATAGACACGGCTGCGGGCCGTGCCAGGGGTTGAAAACACGCCCAAGACATCGAGCCGTTCAATCTTGTCGCCGCGCCGCTCGGCCTCATGCTCCCACGGCAGGCCCGTAGCCGCCTCGATCGTCGGAACAATAATACCCAGCACATTGACCGCGCGGCCAAGCTGTTGGCGATAGCTGGGCAACCAGGTCTGTTGCAGGCGGCGCAGCGCAATGGCCGAGGCCGTATTACAGGCCAAGATTACCAGACTGGCGCCGGCCTCAAACAGGCGTATGCAGCCCGCGCGGGTCAGGTCGACAATCTCCTCGCCGCCCTTGCCGCCATAGGGCGCATTGGCCTGATCGGCCAGATAAATGAAATCGGCCTTGGGCAGCTTAGCCACCAAGGCACGATGCACGGACAAGCCGCCAATACCTGAATCAAATACCCCGATCACCATGGCCCTTGGTTTAACCCCACAAGTTCGCGGCGTCCATGCCCGGCTTGGCCCCTATTCATCCGCTATCAGACGTGAAGGGTCTTCGGGGGCCTGGACCTCGAATAGGCCAATATCTAGCCCCTTTTGCAGTCTTTGGGCGCGCATGGGCTGCTGGGCCATTGCCCGAAGGGATGCGGCATCCAATTGATCAGCCTTGGGGTCGCGGCGGGCCTTGCGGGCCTGGGCCAGGTTTTCGGTCAAGATCGGCTCTGCTTTCAGGCCCACCGGCCGCCAATAGGTTACGCATAGGTGCCAGACGGTTTTGGGCGGCGGCGGCGGGGTGGGCCAGCGGCGCCCGTCGCGATGGCTGGGCTGGACGGGCATCAAGACCTGCGCGCGACCAGATACGGGCGCCACCGTCTCGCGCAGGCTGCACCAGGCCTGATCCGGATTAAGGACTTGACGCCAGGCCTCTAGCGCCGCGTCGCGGGTTTCAAAGGCAGCCCCCAGCGACTCGCTGACAAATTCAACCACCCCGCCGGCCAGACGCGCTGCATCACTGGCACGCTCAGCCGCGCCCATGGGGGCAGACAAGGCGACCTGCGGCGAGTCAGCAACGGGATAGCGGACAAGGCTCATTCATGTATTCTGCCTGAAAACAGAACACTATGGGAGAGGCGAGATGGATTTGACCACATCACCGGGCGCGAGCGATCAGGACGGCACAATCGATCTGAAAAATCCGGACCTTTATGTTCAGGGCGTACCGCACCAGACCTTTGCCTGGCTAAGGGCCAATGACCCGGTTCACTGGAACCCGGAAGCCGATGGTACAGGGTTTTGGGCCCTGACCCGGCACGAGGATATTGTTCAGGTCTCAACCGATCCAGAGACCTTTTCCTCGGCTAGGGCCAATGGCGGCCATCGCATAGCCAATGAAAACGACACGGCCGACGACAGCGTCGAGGCCTCAATGATCTCGATGGACCCGCCGCATCATGTCGATTACCGGCGTATGATTATGGGCGGTTTTACCCCGCCGCGCCTGCGCGACATGGAGGCCGGTATTCGCGGCCGTGCCAATGTCCTGATCGATGCCATGATTGCCGAACAGGCGGCCAGCGGCGGACCCATTGATTTTGTCGCCAGCTTTTCCGCCCCCTATGCGATCCAGACCCTGGCCGAACTGTTTGGGGTGAGCGCCGCCGATGGGGACAAACTGTTTGAATGGTCCAATGCCGTGGTCGGCGAAGATGATCCAGAACTGCGCTCCAGCCAGGACTATATCAATGCCTGTATCCAGGAGATGGCGATCTATTCCATGGGGCTTTGGCAATTGCGCGAAGAGACGCCCGGCGATGATCTGATCTCCATGCTGGTGCGCTCGGCCAAGGACGGCACTGACCTGCCCATGCAGCGCTATCTGGCCACCTTTATCCTGCTGGTGGTGGCGGGCAATGAGACGACGCGCAATTCGATTACGGGCGGGCTGATTGCGCTCGACCAAAATCCTGAGCAACGCGCGGCCCTGATCGCCGATGCCAGCCTGCTGCCTTATGCGGCGCAAGAAATTGTGCGCTATGTCAGCCCGGTCATGCATATGCGCCGCACCGCGACGCGCGATGTGGCGCTAGGCGGCAAGACCATTCGTGCCGGGGACAAGGTGGTGATGTGGTATTCGTCCGGCAATCGCGACGAGGCCGTATTTGAAGCCCCCGACCAGTTTGACATTCGCCGCACCGCACCAAAAGACAGCGCACCCGCAGCGCTTGGCCGTCATCTGGGCTTTGGCTTTGGCCAGCATGTGTGCCTGGGCCAACGTCTGGCCGAGCTTCAGCTCAAGGTCGCGTTTGGAACCCTGTTTGAACGCCTGCCCAATCTTAAGCCCGTTAGCGCGCCCCGGCGCCTGAGATCAAACTTTATCAATGGCATCAAAAGCCAGATGGTGACCTTCTGAGCGCAAATTTCACGCCCGCGACCCCGGCGGCCAACAGGGTTAAGATAGTCTTCTTGATTCGCCGCTAGCATAGGCTGCGAATGGAAATGGGACTTGATGGCGGGTCTTGATCTGGTCTTGATAGCGGCCCTTGTCGGTTTGGGCCTGGCGGTCGGCGCCGTGCTGTGGGGAGCCTCCTTGCGGCGCAAAATGACCGTGCGCGCAGCCGAACTGACGGCCCAGCGCGACCGTGCCCAGATCGCTTTGCGCAGCCGTGATGCGGCCATGGCGGCGTTTGACAGCGCCGTCCTATCGATCCGCGACCATGAGGCCAGGCTGGTGTTTGGCGAGGCGGGCCTGATCCATTGCGCCCAGAGCCTTGGCCTTGAGACCGTATCGCAAATCCCAGATGCCCAGAGCCTGCTCAGCGTCCTAAGCGCGGCCAGCCCGGATGGGGGAGAGGCGCTGGAAGCCCTGTTGACCTCGGGCAAGGCTTGCCAGTTTGAGGTCCAGGGCCCCGCAGGCGTGATCGCGGTTGAGGGCCGGATTACCGGGGCCATGGCCTGGCTGCGCCTGACCCCCATGGCCCGCGCCCAGATGGCCCTGCCAACCGCGGCCCGGTTTGCCGCGCTATTGGATGATCAAGACTTTCCGGTCTGGATGACGCACAAGGATGCAAGCCTGGCCTGGGGCAACCGGGCCTGGCTGGCGGCTGCCGATGCGCAGGATCTGGGCGATGCCGCTCAGCGCGGCCTTGCCCTTGATTTAGAAACCGAGGCCCAGATCGCCAAGGCCGCCGAGGCCGGCGAGGGCCATTCGGCCCTGCGTTGGATCACCTTGGCGGGGCAAAGGCGCGCGCTTGGCATTAGCGCCAAGCCCATGCGCGGCGGCGGCATGGGGGTGCTTGGCCTAGACCTGACCGAGGCTGAGACCCTGCGCGAGGCCCTAAAGCGCCATATTGCCGCCCATGACCAGACCCTGGACAATCTGGCCGATGCGGTGGCAATCTTTAGCCCAGACAAGCGCCTGTCGTTTCATAACACGGCCTTTGCCCAACTCTGGGGGCTTGAACCAGCCTGGCTGGCCGAGCGGCCCAGCCATGGCGAGGTACTGGACCGCTTGCGCCGCCGCCGCCGCCTGCCTGAAACGGTCGATTACAGCCAGTGGCGGGCCGAGGAATTGCGCCATTATGAAGCCCTTGAGGCCAGCCCAGACGAGCTCTGGCCCCTGCCCGATGGCCGCACCCTGCGCATTGTCCGCCAACCCCACCCCTTGGGCGGCCTATTGCTGCTCTATTCGGATATTACCGGCGAGATGCGGCTCAAGGCGCAATATAATGCCCAGATCCAGGTCCAGCAGGCCACGCTGGATAAGCTCAGCGATGCCGTGGCTGTGTTTGGTTCTGACGGACGGCTGCGCCTGCATAATGAGGCCTTTGAGACCTTCTGGAACCTGACCAGTGCGCGGCTAGCGGCGGCGGG
>CANGEH010000173.1 GCA_947452665.1 Caulobacteraceae bacterium | reverse complement strand
TACGCAGCCCGCAAAACGGAGAGTTCTCATGGAGATTCGCGAAGGGCTTACCTTCGACGACGTTTTGCTTGAACCCGGTCCATCCGATGTGATGCCCGGACAGGTGAACACCGCCACACGCTTTACCAAGACCATTGGTCTAAACATTCCCATTGTGTCCGCAGCCATGGATACGGTGACGGAAAGTCGGCTGGCCATTGCCATGGCCCAGGCCGGCGGCCTTGGCATATTGCATCGCAACCTGACCGTAGCCGAACAGGCCGACCAGGTGCGCGAGGTCAAACGCTACGAAAGCGGCATGGTCATCAATCCCATGACCATAAACCCCGACACGCCGATCAGCGTGGTGCGGGCGATTACCGAACAGCGCAAGATTTCGGGCTTTCCCGTGGTCGATCGGGCGACGGGCAAGCTTGTTGGCATCCTGACCAATCGCGATATGCGCTTTGCGTCTAACCCGCAGACGCCAGCCTCTGAACTCATGACCTCAACCAATCTGATCACGGTGCGTGAAGGGGTTGAGCCGCAAGAAGCGCGTGACCTTTTACAGCGCCACCGGATTGAGCGCCTGATCGTGGTCGATGACGCCTATCGCGCCGTTGGCCTGGTCACGGTCAAGGATATGGAAAAGGCCCAGGCCCATCCAAATGCCGCCAAGGATGGCCGCGGCCGCCTATTGGTCGGGGCGGCCTCGACCGTCGGTGATGTCGGTTTTGAGCGGACCATGGCCTTGATTGAGGCGGGTGTTGATGTGGTGGTGATCGATACCGCCCACGGCCACTCGATCCAGGTCGCTCAGGCCGTCGAGCGGATCAAGCGGGAAAACAATGCGGTCCAGATTGTTGCCGGAAACATTGCCACCTATGACGCCACCCGCGCCCTGATCGATGCCGGGGCCGATGCGGTCAAGGTCGGGATTGGACCGGGCTCGATCTGCACCACCCGCATGATTGCAGGCGTGGGCGTGCCGCAACTGACGGCCATTACCGATGCGGTGCGGGCGGCGCGTGACAGCGGCGTGCCCGTCATAGCCGATGGCGGTATCAAGTATTCGGGCGATCTGGCCAAGGCGATAGCGGCGGGGGCCTCGACCGTCATGATGGGGTCCATGTTTGCCGGAACCGACGAGGCACCGGGCGAGGTCTTCTTGTATCAGGGCCGGTCCTATAAGGCCTATCGCGGCATGGGCTCGGTCGGGGCCATGGCCCGCGGATCGGCAGACCGCTATTTCCAAAAGGAAGTCTCAGACAGCCTGAAACTGGTGCCAGAAGGCATTGAGGGTCAGGTGCCTTATAAGGGCCAGATTGGTACCATATTGCACCAGATGGTCGGGGGCTTGCGTGCCTCGATGGGCTATGTCGGGGCGGCGACCATTCCGATCTTCCAAGAGCGGGCGCGCTTTATCCGCATCACCAATGCTGGTCTGCGCGAAAGTCACGTTCATGACGTGTTGATCACGCGCGAAGCGCCAAATTATCCGAGTAGTGTGTGACCCCAGCGGCGAGACTTCAGGCAGGTATTGAAATTCTAGATGCGCTGCTGGCATCACGTGAGCCTGCGGAAAAGGCCCTGAAAAACTGGGGAACAGCGCACCGGTTTGCCGGATCTGGCGATCGGCGCGCGATTGCGCAGCGGGTCTATGCCTGCCTGCGTCATGGCCAGGTGGCCAAGGATGGTCGTGGTCTTGTAGCGGCCTCGCTCATGCTCGATGACCAGCTTGATCTGGACGGCGCAAGCGCCCTGTTCAGCGGCCAGGGCCATGCGCCCGCGCCCTTAAGCGAGGAAGAAGCCCAGACCCTAAAGGCCCTGACCCCCGGGGCTGTGCAACTGGGCTCCTATATCGAGGGTCAATTGGCGCGCAGCTTTGGCAAGGATTGGCCCGCCGAGGCGCGCAGCCTGATGCAGGACCGCGCGCCGCTGGATATTCGCATCAATCTGGCGGCTAGTTATCCGGTCGCGGTGCAGGCGCGTCTGGCCGATCTTGATCTACCAGCTGGGCCGACACCCTTTGCCGCGGCGGGCCTGAGGCTCGCGGGCGGGGTCGATGTTCAGGCGCTTGATATCTTCAAAGAAGGCGCTTTTGAGGTCCAGGATGAGGGCAGCCAACTGGTCGCCGCCCTTTGCGCGGTACGGCCCGGCGATTTGGTGGTCGATTATTGCGCAGGCGGCGGGGGAAAGACCCTGGCCCTGGCCGCAAACCTCAAGGGCGGGCGATTGATCGCCTGTGATATTGATGATCGCCGCCTTGCCGCCGTCGAGCCTCGGCTCAAGCGGGCCGGGGTACAGGCTGAGCTTCGCAAGATTGGCAGTCGCGGCGAAAGCCTTGATGACCTAAACCGCGCTGCCGACCGGGTGCTGGTCGATGCGCCGTGCAGCGGCTCTGGCACCTGGCGCAGGCACCCCGAGGGCGCTTGGCGCATCACGCCAGACGAGATCAACCGCCTTGCCGCCCTACAACTGAAAATCCTGACCCAGGCCGCCAATCTGGTAAAGCCCGGCGGGATATTGGCCTATGTCACCTGCTCGGTGCTGGCGTCTGAAAACGCAGCCGTGTGTGAGCGGTTTGAAGCGCGCAATCAGGGCTTTTCGCCGCTGCCCATCGCTAATGCCCTGGCCGCCGCGGCCGTGACCCCGGCTGGGCGCGAGCGCTTGACGGCCCTAGCCAAGGGTCATCAACTCCAATTATCGCCCCGGCGTACCGGGACGGACGGATTCTTTATAGCCCTGTTTGAAAGGCGCCCATGACGACCACGACCGCCGCTTCGGCGCCGCATCATCAACGCGTCCTGATTGTCGATTTTGGCAGCCAGGTCACCCAGCTGATCGCCCGCCGGGTGCGCGAAAGCGGCGTCTATTGCGAGATCCACCCCTATGACAAGGTCGAGGCCATCCTAGAGGCCTATGCCCCCAAGGCCATTATCCTGTCCGGCGGCCCGTCCAGCGTCACCGATTATGAAAGCCCAACCGCGCCGCATCGCCTGTTCGAGCTAGGCGTGCCGGTCCTAGGCATCTGCTATGGCGAACAAGCCCTGTGCGCCCAGCTTGGCGGGGCGGTCGAGGGCGGTCATTCGGGCGAATTTGGCCGCGCCGAGATCGATATTGTTAAGGCCAGCCCCCTGTTTACAGGCCTGTCGGCGCGCGAAACCGTCTGGATGAGCCATGGCGACCGGGTCACCGCTATCCCCCCCGGCTTTGAGGTCATTGCCACCTCCGAAGGCTCGCCCTTTGCCGCCATTGCCGATGAGACCCGCCGCTTTTATGGCGTCCAGTTCCATGCCGAGGTTGCCCATACGCCCAAGGGCGCGCAGATCCTGCGCAACTTCACCCATGGCATAGCCGGTCTGAGCGGTGACTGGACCATGGCCTCGTTCCGGCGCGAAATGGTCCATAAGATCCGTGCCCAGGTCGGCGAGGGCAAGGTGATTTGCGGCCTGTCGGGCGGGGTGGATTCCTCGGTCGCCGCCGTTCTGATCCATGAGGCGATTGGCGAACAATTGACCTGCGTCTTTGTTGATACGGGTCTTCTTCGCCACAATGAAGCCGAGCAGGTCGTGACCCTGTTTAACGAGCACTATAAGATCCCGCTGATCCATGTCGATGCCAAGGACACCTTCCTGGATGCCCTGGCGGGCGTGTCTGACCCCGAAACCAAGCGCAAGACCATTGGCCGCCTGTTCATAGAGATCTTTGATGCCGAGGCCGCCAAGATTGACGGCGCAGCCTTCCTCGCCCAAGGCACCCTCTATCCCGACGTGATCGAAAGCGTCTCGGCGCGCGGCGGCCCATCGGCCGTGATCAAGAGCCACCATAATGTCGGCGGCCTGCCCGATTTTATGAAACTAAAACTGGTCGAGCCCTTGCGCGAACTTTTCAAGGACGAGGTGCGGGTCTTGGGCGTCGAGCTTGGCCTCGCGCCTGCCTTTGTTGACCGCCACCCCTTTCCGGGGCCGGGCCTGGCCATCCGCATTCCCGGCGAAATCACCCGCCAAAAGGTCGCCACCCTGCAACAGGCCGATGCCATCTATCTGGAAGAGATCCGCAAGGCCGGCCTCTATGACCAGATCTGGCAAGCCTTTGCCGTGCTCTTGCCGGTCAAGACCGTTGGGGTCATGGGCGATGCCCGCACCTATGAAGATGTTTTAGCTCTGCGCGCCGTCACCTCCACCGACGGCATGACCGCCGACTTTTTCGAATTCCCCTGGGAGGTCCTAGGCCGCTGCGCCACAAGGATCATCAATGAGGTAAGGGGCGTCAACCGCGTCGTCTATGACGTGACCAGCAAGCCGCCGGGGACGATTGAGTGGGAGTAGGGGGGGGCGTCGGGTTTTGAGCCCCCGCATCTCCATTGATCTAAAACGGCAAAAACGCTATTCTTACCCATCTCAGTAAGAAAGATGGTCGCCATGCGCATCACCACCAAAGGACAGGTCACCATCCCGCAAGACGTCCGGGAACGAGCGGGGCTTATGCCAGGGACGGATGTCGCGTTCGAGATCGAGGAGGGTATGGTCCGGTTGGTCAAGGTGATAGGCGAGGGCGGTCGTCAAACTCGGGGTCAGAAGCTAGTTGAGGGGTTGCGCGGACGCGGTGACTTCAAAATGTCCACCGATGAGATTGTCGCGCTGATGCGCGGCCCGGCGGCAGACGCGGGCTGAGGGCGATCGTCTTGATCCTAGTCGATTCCAATGTGATTATCGATGTCCTGACTAAGGACCCAGTCTGGCAGGTCTGGTCCGCAGCGGCCTTGAGTGAGGCGGCTGATCGCGACGAGGTGGCGATCAATCCGATCATCTATGCCGAGATCGCCTCGGGCTTTGCCACAATGGCTGATCTTGATCACCATCTTGGCACGGATGCCTTTCGTAGGCTTGCTCTGCCCTATGAAGCTGGATTTGTCGCAGGCCGGGCGTTTGTAGAATATCGTCGGCGCGGCGGTGTTCGAACCTCTCCGCTCCCTGACTTCTATATTGGTGCCCATGCCGCCGTATCGGGCCTCAGCCTGCTGACCCGCGACGCCCGTCGTTATGCTGGATATTTCCCCAAGGTGTCGCTGATCTCGCCAAAATGAGGTGACAGCCTAGGCCCACGCCCTTACGGGACGATGGAGTAGTCGAACAGCAATGAGGGGCACCCATGGCGTCGGACCCAAGTTTTGAGGTGAATGTCGAGGGTCTCGGCCGGGCGGTGGAATGGCTGGGTCGTCCCAGCCCGTCGGGCTTGCCTCAGCTTGAGCTGCCCGATCTTTTGCCCGATAGCGGACTGGGTGAGGTGCAGGCCCTAGAGCGGCTTGCGCCCGATGTGCTTGGGCGCGCGACCTATCTGGATGCGGGCGAGGCGCTCGCGCATATGGACCCGCCAACGCCCTGGATAAGCTGGGCCATGGCGCTGTGGAATGCGCGGCTTAATCAGAACCTTTTGCATCCAGCAACGGCCCCGTTTGCGC
>CANGEH010000172.1 GCA_947452665.1 Caulobacteraceae bacterium | reverse complement strand
TGATTGAGCCCCCACAGCCGATCTGGCTATTGGGCATAGGCATAGTGCTTGCGGTCCTGTCCTATTCCGCCCCCGGTGTCATGCTGCGCTCCATGATGGCCGATGTCGGTGATGAGGAAAGATTAAGAACCGGCGCGGACCGTACGGGCCTACTCTATGCGCTGTTTTCGGGCACGAGCAAGATTGGCTATGCCTTGGCGGTTGGAGTATCGTTTATCGGGCTGGACATGGTCGGGTTTCATGCGGTCAGTGGCATGCAAAATAGCGCCGCGGCCCTGCTCGGACTGCAGATTTTTTATGTCGGCGTGCCGGGTTTGCTTGGGCTGTTCGCCGCCATCGTCGTCTTGGGTTACCGGCTGGATGGTCCGCGCCATGCTCAGATTCGCGACGCCCTGGCCGTGCGGGATGCAGCCGCTGGTGCAGAGGGCTAGACCATGACCAAGGACCTGGCCGACGCCGCCCATCCAATCTTTGATCTGGTCCAGATCATGGCCCGCCTGCGCGCGCCTATCGGCGGCTGCGCCTGGGACCTTGAACAGAGCTTTTCCAGCATTGCCCCCTATACAGTCGAAGAGGCCTATGAGGTGGCCGATGCCATAGAGCGCGGCGATCTAGGCGATCTGCGCGACGAACTGGGCGATCTATTATTTCAGGTGATCTTCCACGCCCAGATGGCCAAGGAACAAGGCGCATTTGATTTTGCCGATGTCGCAAAGGCCATTTGCGACAAGATGATCCGGCGTCATCCGCATGTGTTTGGCGATGCCAGTGCGCGCAATTCGGCCGAGCAGACCGAGGCCTGGGAAGTGATCAAGGCGGGCGAGCGGGCCGCCAAGGGCAAGGCGCAAAGCCTGCTTGATGATATTCCAGCTGGCCTGCCTGCCATGACCCGTGCGGTCAAGCTGACCCGCCGCGCTGCCCGCGTGGGCTTTGACTGGCCCACGACCGCCGAGGTGGTCGACAAGCTGCGCGAAGAGTTGGCCGAATTGGAGGTCGAGATTGCGGCAGGCGATCAGGACAAGGCGCGCGAAGAGTTGGGCGATTTATTATTCGTAATCGCAAACCTAGCGCGAAAACTTGACATTGAACCCGAAGACGCCTTGCGCAGCGCCAATGCCAAGTTCATTAGACGCTTTAATTTTATTGAAAAATCACTTTTAGAACAGGGCCGTAGTCCTGAAACCTCAGATCTTGCTGAAATGGACGATCTTTGGAATGCGGCCAAGGCGATCGATAAGGCCGCCGCCAAGGCCTAGCGCCTACTGGACCAGAGCGTTTGGAAAGCTGCGGGCAAAGCGGCCAAGCGCTTGGGGATCAAGCCGGACCCGCAATATGACATCGCCCTCTTCATTGTCGGTCCGCCGAACAATCCGGCCATGGCGATAGAGCCAGGCCAGGGCCTGACCATCGCCGCTGGGCAGGGTGACATCGGCCTCGTCGCCGATATCGACATGATCGGCGACGATCTGTTTTAGACGCTCGAGGCCTTCACCTGAGACGGCTGAAACGGCGACGGCGAGCGGGCCTGTACCCTCGTCCGAGCGCAGGGCCCGCGCCAGAACTGCGCCACGCTCTTCGCTATCGAGCAGGTCAATCTTGTTCCAGACCTCGATCAGGACCCGGTCGCTATCGGGGCCAAGCTTGATCTGGGCAAGCACCAGCTCGACATCGGCGGCCTGGGCGTCGCTATCGGGATTGGCAATATCGCGCACATGCAAGATCACGTCCGCCTCCTGCACCTCTTCCAAGGTGGCGCGGAAGGCCTCGACCAGTTCATGCGGCAGGTCCGAAATAAAGCCCACCGTGTCGGACAATATGGCGGGACGCCCCCCGGGCAAGCGCAGGCTGCGCAAGGTGGGATCGAGTGTGGCAAACAGCATGTCTTCGGCCATGACCTCGGCCTCGGTCATGCGGTTAAACAGGGTCGATTTACCCGAATTGGTATAGCCGACCAGGGCAATGGTCGGGGTCGGGGTGCGCTTGCGCGAGGCCCGGTGCAGATTGCGGGTGCGCCGCACCTCTTCCAATTCGCCCTTGAGCTTGCGGATCTTGTCGGCGATCAGGCGGCGGTCGGTCTCGATCTGGGTTTCGCCAGGGCCGCCCATGACACCCATGCCGCCGCGTTGCCGCTCCAGGTGGGTCCAGGTGCGCACAAGCCGCGATTTTTCATAGTTCAGGCGCGCCAGCTCCACCTGCAACCGGCCCTCACGGGTGCGGGCGCGGCGGGCAAAGATTTCCAAGATCAGGCCGGTGCGGTCCAGCACCTTGACCTGCCAGGTCTTTTCCAGATTGCGCTGTTGAACAGGCGTCAGGGCATCGTCAATGACCACGACACTGGCACCCAGATCGGCAATCTGGTCGCCGATCTCGATAATCTTACCCTTGCCAAACAAGGTTGCCGGTATGGCGGTGCGCAGGGGCGTTAGCTGGGCGCCAACAATGGCAAGATCGAGTGCCTCTGCGAGGCCCACGGCCTCATCAAGCCGCGCCTGTGGCTCGCGCGGGCTGGACGAGCCGCCCTTGGCCGCATAACGGCCGTGACCGCGGGCAGGATGGATAACAAGGGCGGCCTGGATCTCAGGCGAGCGGTCAGTGGCTTGGTCGGTCAATCGTCGCCGTCTTGATCAAATTCGGGTTCATACAGCTGAACCGGTTGCGAGGGCATAATGGTCGAAATGGCGTGTTTGTACACGAGTTGAGATTGACCATCGCGGCGCAATAGCACGCAAAAATTATCAAACCAGCTAACCACGCCCTGAAGCTTAACCCCATTGACCAGGAAAATGGTCAGGGGTGTGCGGGTTTTGCGGACGCTGTTGAGGAATGTGTCTTGCAGGTTTTGTTTCTTATCGTTGGACATGGCCTTAATGACCCTTTTTGCAAATTCTTTCGAGGGCAATCCACCCTCACACACAAGGTCCGGCGCTCTAAGTCGCTGAGCGCCTCGCCGAATCCATATATAGGGACCTTAGCCTCAGGCTCAAAGGTCCCGGCCGTCCATTACCGATGATAACCTCATCAATTTTCACAATGGGCAGAACAAAGGCGGAGGCTGCTGTCAAAAAGGCTTCCTTGGCCTGTTTGGCTTCCTCGACCGTGAAAGGCTTTTCGCTAAAGGGTATGTCTTGAGCTTTCAGGTGCTCGATCAAGGTGGCACGGGTAATGCCGTGCAGGATATTGGCCTGGGTATCGCGGGTGCGCAGGGTGCCAGAGGCATCCAGGATCCAGGCATTGGTCGAGGCCCCTTCCGTCACCAGGCCCAGATCATCGACCAGCCAGGCTTCTTCCGCGCCCGCTGCCTTGGCCCGTGTCTTGGCAATCGCATTGGGCAGGAGACCAACCGTCTTGATATCACATCGGCCCCAGCGATTATCGGGCTGCGTGATCACACTCACCCCCTTTGCCGCCTTGGCATCGAGGGCGGCAAAATCAACGGGCTTGGTGGTCAGGACTAGGGTTGGCAAGGGTGCTGGATCGGGAAACGGATGATCGCGCTTGGCGACGCCGCGGCTGACCTGCAAATAAACCGCGCCGTCCGTGATCCTGTTCAGCCGCAACAGCTGGCCAATCACCATGCGCAAGGCTGGCCGGGACATGGGCTGGGGCATGGATAGCGCGGACAGGCTACGGTCTAGCCGGTCAAAATGGCCCTTGGCGTCGGCTAATCTGCGGTCAAAGACGGCAAAATATTCATAGACCGCATCGGCAAATTGAAAGCCGCGATCTTCGATATTCACGCCGGCCTGATCTTGCGGCAGATAGCGGCCATTGACATAGGCATAACGGCTCATGCCTCGTCCTCCTCGTCGCTCGCCCGCAGGGTGGTTAGGCCCAGAGATTTGAGTTTGCGATGCAGGGCAGAGCGCTCCATGCCGATAAAGCTGGCCGTGCGGGAAATATTGCCGCCAAACCGCATAATCTGGGCATTGAGATATTCGCGCTCAAACACTTCTCGCGCATCGCGCAGCGGCAGGGCAATGATCCGCTCTGAATTCAGAGACCCTGCATGGCCGGATGAGGCAACCTCGGATGGCAGCATCTGGGCCGTAATCGGCTCGGCTGGGTCGCCGATGGCGAGGATCAGCAAGCGCTCGATATTATTGCGCAACTGACGCACATTTCCCGGCCAGTCATGTACCTGCAAGGTGGCAATGGCGTCTTCGGCCAGGCTGCGCCTTGGCAGGCCTGTGGCCTCACTGATGGCCGCGATAAAATACGCAACCAGATCGGCTATGTCCTCACGCCGTTCAGACAGGCCAGGCACCCGGACGGGTACGACATTGAGCCGGTGGAACAGGTCTTCGCGGAATCGGCCCGCCTCAATCTCTTCGCGCAGATTGCGGGCGGTCGAGGAGATGACCCGCACATCGACCTGCACGTCTGTCGTTCCGCCAACCCGGCGGAATCTCTGATCGACCAAGACCCGCAAGATCCGCCCCTGCGTCTCGCGCGGCATGTCCGCGATCTCGTCCAGATAAAGCGAGCCGCCATGGGCGCGTTCAAACACGCCAATCCGGCTGGGCCGTCCGCCCTCGCCTTCTTCGCCAAACAGTTCCAGATCAATCCGGTCAGGGGTCATGCCTGCAGCGGCAATGGCTACAAATTCATTGCCAGAGCGCGGACTGGCATCATGGATCATCCGCGCGACCAATTCCTTGCCAGAGCCCGGGGGTCCGGCAATTAGGATGCGGCTATTGGCCATGGCAATCTTGCCAATCAGTTGGCGCAATTGCTGGGCGGCGGCGGACTGGCCGATAAAGCCGTCTGGGGCCAGGGTCTGCTGACGCAGACGCCGGTTTTCACGCTTGAGGGCTGCCGATTCCAGCGCCCTTTGCACCACCAAGAGCAGCCGGTCGGACTTGAACGGTTTTTCCAGGAAATCATAAGCGCCGCGCCGGATCGCACTAACGGCGGTTTCAATATTGCCATGGCCAGAAATCATAACCACGGGCAGGTCTTCATCCAGGCCCTTGACCATGTCGAGCAGTTCCAGCCCGTCCATACCGCCGCCCTGCATCCAGATATCGAGCACCAGCAAGGACGGCTTGCGCGCACTGATGGCTGCCAGCGCCGCGTCAGCATCGGGTGCAGTGCGCACCGCATAGCCCTCGTCGGCCAAAATACCGGCCACCAGGTCGCGAATATCGGCCTCATCATCAACAATCAGAATATCAGCTGCCACGGGATCCTCGTTCAAAGGTCTGAGACGTCACGATTTGGGGCGCGTTTGCATAGACAAATTTCAGCCGGGTACAGGCGCCCGGCAGTTGGGCGGCGTCGCTTAGGATCAAGAGGCCGCCATGTTCTTCCATCACCCGTTTGACAATGGCCAGGCCAAGGCCTGTGCCCTTTTCGCGCGTGGTGACATAGGGCTCGGTCAGACGGTCGCGGTCCTTGGTCGGTAGGCCAATGCCATTGTCCTCGATCTCAAAACTTAAAGCATCGTC
>CANGEH010000171.1 GCA_947452665.1 Caulobacteraceae bacterium | reverse complement strand
CAACTTACCGCCGGAATAATATTCTACTTGCCAGTATGGTGCGTGTTGGGAGGGCAAGTCAAGCAATGCCGAACGCCAAGCCTTGCTCATAACCGACCTAAAACAAGGATAAACACACTTAGAGCAACGCGATCTGTAGCGGCACCAGGCGAGGCCGCCCTACCCTCACACCGCGGCTATGGTCGTGCGGTGCAATAGCCGGTCATGGCCATCATAACCGCCGGTCGCGGCGTGAAGGACCGAGCGATTATCCCACATCAAAAGCGTGTTTTTCTGCCAGCGATGGCGGTAGTGGAATTGCTCACGGCCCTGCCAGTGATAGAGCTCCAGCAAGAGCGGCAAGGCCTCTTCATCGCTCATACCTTCAATACCGATAATATAGCCAAGACAGCTAAACAGGCCAAGACGGCCCGTCTCTGGATGGGCGCGGATCAAGGGGTGGATCTGGGTGGCCTCGGCCTCACGCGAGGGGCGGATATCCATGGAACGTCTGGCCACATCGCCCTCGCCATACGAGCCTTCTGGCGCGTAAGCTTTTTTCGCGGAATGGATCGCCATCAGGCCCTCTAGCCGCGCCCGCAGGTCATCGGGCATGGCGTCTAGGGCCGCGTGTTGATTGGCAAACAGGGTATCGCCGCCGACCGGGGGGATGGTGATGCCATAGAGGCAGGTTCCAGCCGGCGGACGGGCTTGAAAACTCCAGTCACTGTGCCAGGCCTCGGCAAATATGGGTGAGGTCTCATGGGCTAGGCGCTTAACCGCAATCACATGCTTGCGGCCGGGAATGGGGGCGATAAATGGATCATCACCAAAGCCGCCAAAGGCCACGGTAAACCGTTCTTGATCATCATCGCTGAGGATTTGATCGGGAAAGGCCAGCACATGGTGCTCAAGCCAGGCGGCGCGAATTTCGGCCACCTGCTGCGCACTCAGCGGCGCGCCTAGGTTCAGGCCGGTCACACTGGCCCCGCAGGCCTGACCCGAAGGTGTGACCGTGATGGTGGAATAGGTCATGCTTGTCCTTTGCCCTGCACGCTTAGCCGCCCTAGACCGCCGCGGCCATGACCGAGGCCTGCTGGATTGCGGCCTTGGCATCAAGCTCTGAGGCTTCAAACGCGCCGCCGATCAGGGCGGTTTCGATGCCTTGTGCTAAGAGCTGATCATGCAGGGTGCGCAGCGGCAATTGGCCAGCACAGACGATCACCGTATCGACCTCCAACACACTGGGCTGGCCGCCGATCAGGACATGCAGGCCTTGATCATCAATGCGCTGATACTCAACACCATTGATCATCTTGACCCCGCGGCGCTGCAGGGTCAGGCGGTGGGTCCAGCCTGTGGTCTTGCCCAGATTTTTGCCAACCGAGTCTGACTTGCGCTGCATCAGGGTTACTTCGCGGCCGGAACTGGCCACAACCGGCTTGACCCCGGTAACGCCGCCGCGCGGGTGATTGACAAAATCAATGCCCCATTCCTTGGCAAACACATCAATATCCATCGAGGCCGAGACCCCGGCATGGGTGATCAGCTCAGCCACGTCAAAGCCAATCCCGCCCGCGCCCATAATGGCCACCTTTTGCCCGACCTTGGCCCGGCCCATGATCACGTCAATATAGCTGACCACCTTGGCATGATCGATGCCTTCCAGCTGCGGCTTACGCGGTTCAATGCCGGTGGCGACAATCACCTGATCATAGCCGCCCGCCTTGAGTTGAGCCGCATCGACGCGGGTATTGAGCTTGAGGTCTATGCCCAAGAGCTCGATCTTGCGGCGAAAATAGCGCAGGGTCTCGTCAAACTCTTCCTTGCCCGGAATGCGGCGCGCCAGATTGAACTGGCCACCAATCTCGGCGGCGCTGTCGTACAGGGTAACCTTGTGCCCGCGCTCTGCGGCGACCGTGGCATAGGCAAGGCCCGCAGGCCCGGCCCCGACCACGGCCAGACGCTTGGGCGCCTGGGTGGGCAGGTAATTCAGCTCTGTCTCATGACAGGCGCGCGGATTGACCAAACAACTGGTCAGGCGGCCGGTAAAGGTGTGATCGAGGCAGGCCTGATTACAGGCAATACAGGTATTGATCTCGTCCTCGCGGCCTTGCAGGGCCTTCAAGACAAGTTCCGGATCAGCCAGCATGGGCCTAGCCATAGAGATCAAGTCCGCATCGCCGCGCGCCAGTACGGCTTCTGCGACATCGGGCATATTGATCCGGTTGCTGGTAATCAGTGGCACAGTGAGCGCCTTGCGCAGTCGCCCGGTCACCTGGGCAAAGGCCGCTCTTGGTACCATGGTGGCAATGGTCGGGACCTGGGCCTCGTGCCAGCAAAAATGGGTCGAAATAATGGTGGCGCCAACCGCCTCGATCGCCTTGGCTAGGGTAACAACCTCATCCCAGGCCATGCCGCCCTCGAGCATGTCCATGGCGGCAATGCGGAAAATGACGATAAAGTCTGGGCCGACGGCCTCGCGCACCCGGCGCACCACCTCGACCGGAAAGCGCATCCGGTTTTCAAACGTGCCGCCCCACTGATCGGTGCGCTGATTGGTGCGCTCGACTAGAAAGGTGGACAATAGATAACCGGCTGAGCCGATAATCTCGACCCCGTCATAGCCAGCCTGCCGCGCCAGAACGGCGCAGTTGGCAAAGTCATTGAGCTGTTTTTCGATACCCTCTTCGTCCAGCTCATGCGGCACATGCGCGGCAATTCGGGCGCGGATGGCTGAGGGCGCAACACTATCGCCGCTGCGCGCCAGCGATCCGGCATGCAGGATTTGTAGGCAGATCTTGACGTCGGGATCAGCGGCATGGACGGCCGCGGTTACCTGTTTGTGCGCCTCGCACTCTTCTAGGGTCGAGAGCTTGCCCATGCCCGCTTCACGGTTGGGGCCAATACCGCCGGTAATGATCATGCCCACCCCGCCGCGCGCGCGCTCAGCAAAATAGGCCGCCTGCCGGGTCATGCCGCCGGGAATATCCTCGAGGCCCGTATGCATGGACCCCATCAAGACCCGGTTCTTGAGTTGGGTAAAACCCAGATCGAGCGGCGAAAACAGATGGGGGTATTTGACGGGCACAGTCATGGCATTTCCTCAGATTCGGGTCCTAGGCACTTAGGCCCAGGCCGTGAATTTTGTTGTTTCTAGTCTTGGCACTAACCACGGCAAAGACAAGCGTGTCGCAGCGTCAAGGCCCCCAGCCCTTTTGGTTCAGGGATTATGTTTAGGCCTGCTCAGATCGAGATTGAATGCTAGACCTCGTCCAGTGACCGATTTTGAAATGGTATTCAGGAGATAGATTTGGCGCGGTTGATTTGGTTTCCATTGACCTTGGCCTGCGCGACCTTGGCGGCCGTCTGGCTCCAGACTGCGCCCCTAGCGGACCAAGGCGGCGCGATAACCGGCCTATCGCGCGCCAATCTGGCCCAAACCGTCGCCGATATGACCGTCAAGCCGCATGTCGCCGGATCGACCGAGCAATTGGGCGTGCGCGATTATCTAGTGCGGCGCTTGGAAGGGCTTGGCCTAACAGTCGAGATTCAGCGCGCCAATGGGGTGCGCCAGACGCCCAGGTTTGATCGTCCCATCGCGTTTTCACCAGTGGAAAACCTGATCGCCGTCCTGCCCGGCCGCGATCCCTCCAAGCCAGCCGTGGCCTTAATGGCGCATTACGATTCTGTGTCTTTCGCACCAGGCGCTGGCGATGATGCCGCCGGAACCGCGGCCTTGCTGGAGACCGCGCGCCTGATCGCTGCTGGACCGACGCCAGAGCGCGATGTGGTGTTCTTGATCACGGACGGCGAGGAACAGGGCCTGATCGGTGCCCAGACCTTTTTTGACGACCACCCCTTGGCCAAACATATTGGCGCTGTAGTCAATGTCGAGGCGCGTGGCTCGGCCGGCCCGGCAACCATGTTCCAGACCTCAAGCGGCAATGTCGCCCTGATCGATCTTTGGGCCAAACATGCAGTAGCGCCCAGCGGCAACAGCCTGTCCAGCGCGGTCTATCGCCTCTTGCCCAATGATAGCGATCTGTCGGTCTCGCTCGCGGCGGGCAAGCTTGGCATTAATGCCGCCTTTGTCGGTCACCAATTTGACTATCACGACCCGATGGACAATGCCGCTAATCTGGACCCGCGCACCCTTGCCCATCTGGGCCAATTTGCCCTGACCACGACAAGGGCCTTGGCCATGGCGCAGACCCTGCCCGAGGCCAAGGAAGACAGCATTTATTTCGATGTGTTTCACCAATTTGTCGTGCGCTATTCGCAAGGCCTAGGCTGGGGCCTGCTCGGTCTAGCGCTTGTGGGTCTCGCCCTTATCGACCCAAAACGGCTTGGCACGACGCGGCGGGCGGTTCTGGTTCAGGCGGCGGTGATCATGGCCGCCACCTTGGTCGCCTGTCTGGCCTGTTATGCCGTCGCAAAACTGCTCTATCCGGGCGGTACGATGGCAATGCGCGCGCAACTGGCTCAGACGGATCTGGCCATGTGGGTGTATCTGGCCATGTGTTTTGGCGTGGCGCTGTGGATCCGCCCAAGGCCTGCGACCTGGCTTGGGGCCATGGTCGTGGTGTTTGTCCTCGCCCTAGCGTCACAGATCGCTCTTCCGGGTGCAAGCTGGCTGTTTGTCTGGCCCCTGCTGGTTAGTCTTGGGCTTGGCCTAATAGCGGAACGGTTTGGTCAGGCACGAAACGGGCTCGAAGCGACCAGCATGGTCCTGGGCGGGATTGCTCTATGCTTTGCCCTCAGCCTGATCGTCTATGCCTATGTCTCGATCGGTAGCATGATGCCGGGGGTAGTGGCTCTGGCCATACCGTTTATTTGCATGCTTTTGGGGCCTCTAATGACGCCATGGGGCGAAGCCAAGCCCGCCCGATGGGGCGCGCTCACGCTTTGGGTATTGGCGGGACTGGGCATACTTGGCCTTGCCACCACCAGCCCCTTTACCGCCCGCCATCCAAGGCCCGGCGATCTATTCTATCTGACGGACCTTGATCATAGGACAGCCTATTGGGCTTCCACCTCTGGCCAAGCCGAGTTGCCAGGCCATAAGGGATCAAAACGCGCTTTTGAGGGTTTGAGCGGTCTGGTCCTTTGGCAAACCCAAGCCCCGGCCACAGCCTTTGAAGCCCCAAGAATTGGCTTTGCGGTTCATGGCCAGACGGGGCAATTGACCGTCTCGACCCGCCAGCGCCCGCGCCAGTTTATCATGGCCCTGCGCCCGACAGGGCCACTTGATCAGGTCATGCTCAATGGCAAGCCTGTCCGTTTACCGCCCGGTCAGTGGACGCGGTTTCGCACAAGGGCGGATGCGCCAATTGATCTTAGACTTGAATTTGTCAGTGCCCAGCCCGGCACAATCTCGCTGCAATATCTGACGGCGACAGACGACATGCCTGATTTTGGACCAAGGCCAAATGGCCCGCCGACCAATTGGACCATATTATCTGGCACCCATGCCGTCCT